>DAOUWQ010000405.1 GCA_030667035.1 Candidatus Heimdallarchaeota archaeon
GAAGCATATAACAAAAAGTGGGCAGATGTTTTTCTACTAAAAGGCGCTGAAGCTGCAGGTAGAGTCAGTGATGAAACTTCCTTCATTCTAGCTCAGCAATTTGCTGATGCTGGACTTGAATTCATTGTTCAAGGTGGAGTTGGATTTTATACTACTCCTGCACTCTTTGCAATTGGTGCTAAAGCGGTTGTGCTTGATACTCAATTATACACAATGCCCGAGTGTCCTTTATCAAAGGAAGTAAAAGAATTTCTAACCAAACTTGATGCTACGGATACGAAAATAATTGGCGACTCAACAAATTACAAATATCGAGTATACGCACGCTTAGCTACAAAAATCGTTAAAGATTTCATTCAGATAGAGAAGGATTTGCTTGGTCTTCCAGTCGAAGAGCGAACAAAGAAGTTCAAACAAAAAATCGAAGATGATAAAGAATCTTTCAATAGCACTAATTTAGCAAATAGCCTATTACCTGTAGGTCAAGATGTTTCATTTACAAACATCTTTTCAGAGAAATTTTCCTCTGTACAAGATGCATTTGATGGTCTTCTTGAACAAACTAAAAAACAAATAAAAAATACTATTGATAATTATCCTTTCAAAAGCGGTTCTGAGTTAGCAAAAGATTTGGGAATAAAATACCCCTTAATTCAAGGTCCTATGGCTAATCTTTCAGAAAATCCCGAATTTGCTAAAATTATTGCATTGGAAGGTGCTCTACCAAATCTTGCTCTTGGTTCATTATTCAAAAACCAAACCAAAACATTGATCCGAAAAACTAAGGAAACTTTAGGTTCTCTCCCATTTGGTTGTGGAATCATTGGGTTAGATGCAAATGCAACTGCTCGAGACAACCATTTAGCGATAATTAAAGAAATAAAACCACCTATAGTTGTTGTAGCTGCTGGTACAATTGATCTAGCAAAGGAAGTTATGGGTTATGGTGACATTAAGACTTTCTTACATACACCTTCTCCATTGATTTTCTCAGAAGCAATTGAAACAGATGTTCGATATCTTGTTCTCGAAGGTATGGAATGTGGTGGTCATATTGGTATTTTAACTAGTTTTGTTTTATGGGAATTATCACTACATCAACTAGTTAGATTACAAGATAAAATAAAAGCAAGTGGAAAGAAAGTCAATGTAGCTTTTGCCGGTGGTATTGGAGATCGCTTCTCTGCTGCTATGGCTGCTGTTATTGCATCAGCTTTACCTGAACTAATGAACAGTGCATTGTGGGTAGGTACAGCTTATATTCTTACAGAAGAAATTGTTGATACTGGCGCAGTTAAACCTCTTTATAGAGAACAAGCTTTAGACGCTAAAAAAACGGTTCTTCTCGGCGAAACAGTAAGTATTCGAGCGAGAACAATTCCAACACCTTATGCGAAAGTCATTGTTGAACGTGAACTAGAACGAATAAAAGAAGGTATGAGTCTTAAAGACCGTAAACATCTCTTCGAAAGAGATAATTTAGGGTCAACTCGTATTGCTGCGTTAGGAGAAATTTGGAATCCAGATGGAGAAGATGATAAACCAAATAGGTTTGTGCCAATTGATGAAAAGGGTCAATACGAAAAAGGAAATTATATGATCGGTCAGATAGTTGGTAGTTTGCGAAGTATTCGTACTGTTAAGGATCTTCATATGGAACTAGTTAAGGAATCAGAAAGAGTTGTTAGTACCAAAGCGAAAAGCTTCACTGAACAACCAGTTTCAAAAGAAGTCTCTCTCAAAACAGTCGAACCTCAAATTGTTCAAGAATTAACACCAATACCTGATGATATTCTTCAAGGTGAAGGTGTTGCAATTGTTGGTTTGGGTGGAGTCTTTCCAGATGCATTAAACATTGACCAATATTGGAAAAATATCGTTTCTGGACATTATTCCATAAAAGAAATTCCAAAAGAAAGATGGTCAGATGATCTGAGTTTATATTATGACCCAGATCCATTTGTGCCAGATAAAACTTATGCCAAAATAGCTGCAACAATTGATGATTTTGTATTTAATTCTTTGGAATTTAAAATCCCTCCAAAAGTTGCTCTAAGAATAGATCGCGTTCAGCAATTGGCTCTAGTAGCTGCAAAAGAAGCTCTCATTGATGCTAATATTTTAGATAAAGACAATACCAATACTGCAGTTATAATAGGAAATAGTATGGGTGGCTCGATTCGGGTAGATTACAATAGAAGAATCTTCTTGCCAGAAACATATCGATCTTTTGAAAAATGTTCTTCTTTCAGTCATATAGACGAAGGTCTTTGGACGAAAATCAAAGAAGAATTAAAAGTAATTTATGATGAGGAGCTTCTTTCAATAAATGAGGATTCGATGCCAGGAGAATTATCCAATGTAATTGCTGGACGAGTTGCTAATGTTTTTAATCTTCGAGGTAAAAGCATGACTTGTGATGCTGCTTGCGCATCAAGTTTAGCTGCTCTAAATATTTCAGTTAAAGGATTACTAGATAATGAGTATGATACTGTTCTTTGTGGTGGATCAGATTGCTCATTAGATGTATCCATTTTTGTTAAATTTGCCAAAATTGGTGCAATCTCTGCTGAAGGTTCATATCCATTTGATGAAAGAGCAAACGGTTTTGTCATGGGTGAAGGCGCAGGGTTTGTTGTTCTTAAACGTCTTTCTGATGCAGAAAGAGATGGCGATAGAATTTATGCTGTGATAAGAGGATTAGGCGCTGCAAGCGATGGAAAAGGTAAAGGCATAACAGCACCAAATCCAATTGGACAAAAATTAGCCATTCAAAGAGCATTTGATCAAGCTGATGTATCCTTCCCTGATATACAACTTATCGAAGCTCATGGAACTGCTACAGGTGTTGGTGATGTTGTTGAAATGGCTGTTTTGAATGAGATGGCAGAAGGCACTACTAAATCATCAATAGTCATTAGCTCAGTTAAAAGTCAAATTGGTCATCTAAAAAGTGCTGCTGGGATAGCCTCTACGATCAAAAC
>DAOUWQ010000459.1 GCA_030667035.1 Candidatus Heimdallarchaeota archaeon
TAATACCTGAAAGATAAGTAATCAAAATTGAGGGTATCATTGTAGTTGTTAATTTACCAACAAGAATTTCCCAGATTGACAATGGAGATGCAATTAACGATTCGATAGTTTTTCTTTCTCGCTCACCAGCAATGCTATCTGCAGCGATAACTAAAGGTAATATCATAGGTACCAATAAAAATGTCTCAAAGAACATCATTGTATAAAAAATCAGTAATTTGTTTTTATCATTTAATTCATCCCAATAAGGGACAATTGGAGGAAAATTTTCAAAATCACCAGTATTCATTGATGCTTCTGGGATCATTTCAATTAGGGGAATAGTTAATGGCATAATAATGGCAAAGGTTAGTGGCATAACAATAATAACCCAAATTACCTCTTTGCTCTTGAAAGATTCCTTAAGTTCTTTCTGTGACAAGAGAAATATTTTCTTCAACCGTAATGCCATTCATTGTATCCTCCTCGATTAATTTTAGGTATGCTTCTTCTAGTGAAGCATGAATTGGTTCAATCTCGAGTATCTCCCCATTTTTTTCAACGATTTTTCTCACAATTTTGGGTGTTATTTTATCGTGATTATCAACTTTTATCATTAGATTATTTGTTATAGAATCCTTATCAACAGATATCACACCATCAACCTTTGCAAGTGCTTCAATTAGAGCAGTATCTATTGCACCAAGCTTTACTCTCACTGTAGGTGGCCCAGAATATGCACGGCTTATTTCTCCTGGTGTGCCCACTGTAAGAATTCGACCATGACGAATTACTGCCACTCGGTCGCAGAGTCGTGCTGCATCATGTAAATTGTGAGTACATATACAGATAGTTCTAGAACGATCTTTTGCTAGATCTACTAAAAGATCACGTATAGCTTTTGCTGCTTCAGGGGAGAGGGCAGAAGTAGGTTCGTCTAAAAACAATACTGGTGGATCGTGAATTAGTGCTTTTGCAATAGCTAACTTTTGTTTCATACCTTTGGAATACGTACCAACACGGTCATCTAAACGAGATTTTAGGTCGAAAATTTCACCTAAAAAATCAATTCTGTTATCAATTTGATCCGCGGGAACATCATATAAACGCGCGAAGAATTTCAAATTTGCCCGAGCAGTTAGACGTTCATATAAACTTGGGTTTTCTGAAAGAATGCCTACTTGGGAACGGACAGCCATATCATCTTCTATAACATCACAATTTGCTACTTTAGCAGTGCCTTCTGTTGGTGGAAAAATTGCTGCTAACATTCTAATGATAGTTGTTTTTCCTGCACCATTGGGTCCAAGAATACCAAATATCTCCCCTTCATTAATTTCGAAATTTACATGATCAACTGCTACGAACTCACCATATAGCTTTGTTAATCCAGTCGCTATTATCATTTAAATCTAAAACTGAAAACTTACTACTACTTATTTAGTTTTGGAAAGGGAACTTTTTCAAAGGTATAAACGCTCAAATATTCTAGAAATAGATAAAAGAAATTTATCTTTTCGGGGTGTTGTGTTAGCATTGATCTGTTTTTATTAACCCTTTGAAGATAGATTTCACAATTTCCTTGAACTAAATAATGGTTCTAATGTTGAGGTTGGTATAGACTGCCTTTATTCATTATGTCATAATATTTCTCTTGGAAGTACTCGATGGAAGTATTGATGATTTTTAATGCATGCGCCTTATCTTCCCAGCCATGAACTTCGGTCTTCTTTCCTTTCTCCAGTTTCTTATATTCTCTAAAGAATTCTTCAACCTCAAGCAATTGATGTTTTGGAACCCAATCCAATGAATTCGCTTCCTCCATTCTAGGGTCGTTATGTGCAACTGCGATGATTTTATCATCATCACCCATTTCGTCTTTCATTCGCAATACCCCTATAGGTCGAGCTGTTACTAGACATCCTGGGAAAGTTGGTTCTGTAATTAATACCATTATATCTAAAGGATCTTTGTCATCACCTAATGTACGTGGGATGAACCCATAAGAAATCGGGAAAACCACAGATGAATATAAGACTCGATCAAGATAAATAGCCATAATTTCTTTATCAAATTCAAATTTGTTCTTTGAACCCTGAGGGGTTTCAATTACTGCATAGACAATTTCAGGAGGATTAGGTCCTGGTTTAACATCTGTCCATAAGTTTGGCATAGTTTAATCAACTTCTTATTAGTGGTTAAATAATATACAAAATAAATCTTTTCAATTATTGACTGTTTTCTTTCAATAATCTCAAAATAAATATAAAAAAATGAGTGAAATGATTTTGCAATCCATTTCATTCTCATCTAAATCTTATTCATAAAGGTCTTGACAGCGGTACCCGGTTCTAAGTTATACCCCATTTCCAGCAATGCTTTTTCAAATGCAGACAAAGCGATTACAGCAAAGTGTGGATTCGCACCATAACCCATATTTCCAAAACGAATAACTTTGCCACCTAAAACTGGTCCCCAAGCTCCGGCAAGTAAAACCGAAAACTTTCTCCAAAGTAAATCGAGTAATGTATCACCGTTTATTTTTTCTGGAACGTGAAAAGTAGCTGCTGTTGGTGATACACTTTCTTTCGTTTTTGGATA
>DAOUWQ010000454.1 GCA_030667035.1 Candidatus Heimdallarchaeota archaeon
GTGTGCCGGAAAATTATACCATTAAGATTACTGTTGAGACTAAGGATTGGATTTCAATCTTATCGAAGGAACAATTGATTGAAGATGTTATTGCCGACGGAAAATTAACTATCGAAGGCGATGATAAGAAATTAGCCAAATTTGATAAATATTTTTCTGGTGATCCCGATTGTCTACAATTCAAATCTAGTAACTATGTAATGACTGAGAATGAAAAAGAATTGGAAGAAGGAAAATGGACTAAACCACGAAAAATCTTAGGACTAATTGGTTCTCCTAGAAAAGACAGAGGTGTAACAACAATGGTTTATTCATTTCTCAAGCAAGGATTGGATGACTGTGATTGTGAAATTGATACCATTTATTTAGCTGATTTAGAAAATAAGACCTGTAAGGGATGTTTTACTTGTTGGAATGGAAAAGATAAGAAATGTGTCTATAGTGATGATGTTAATGATTTAATTCTTAAAATACCGACCTATGATTTACTGATACTTGCAGCACCTGTTTATATTGATGGTATTCCTGGTGCGCTGAAAAATTTTATTGATAGAATGCTTTGCCTACTCGCTCCCGAATTTATCATAAAAGACGATCATTGTCGACATCCCAGTAGATACCCACGGATGCCTCATCTTCTCTTAGTATCCACTTGTGGATTCACAGAATTTGATAATTTCTCTCCAATGATAGAACATGTAGAAGAAATCTGTAAAAATATGCATTTATCCTATATTGGTGAAGTACTCCCACCAACTGCTTGGTTGATGACAGTTCCAAATCTACAACCTTTATACTTGCCTGTTATTGAAGCGATAAAACAAGCTGGCAAAGATATTTTTACTACCGGTAAAATCTCAGAGGATCTCTACAAGCGAATTACTAAACCTATCTTATCCCGTGGACAAGTTTTTGCTGTTTATAATCGTGAACTATAGTTAATTTGCATATAGAAATTGCTTGAAAAATTCTCTCTTATTGGATTTATTGTGGGAGAGACAGATTGTATCGAAGATCTAAATCTTCTTTACAAAATGCTCTAGTTTCTTTAACCATAAGTCAGTATTGTTACTCTTTCTGTCATTTATCACATACCAGTGTGCAAGCGATGCAATTGCAAAACCTTTCCAAATATTCACTTCTCGTTGCAAATGCAGAGGAGGATGTACCTTTGAATATTCTTGAGCATAAGCTAAATCAAAATAGATTGAACCCTTACTCGCAAACTCCCAATCAATAATAGCATACTTTGCTTCTTGTTCTTTGGTAGTAGGATAGACTTGGAGAATATTGCCTTCGTGAAAGTCTCCATGAATTAAGTGAGTACCAGCTAATTTTGTCTTTTTTTGTTGCTCTAAGAACTCGGTAATCAATTGTAAATATAATATCCACTTTTCCTCATTTTCTTGTTCTTTGTTTCGAGGTTGGGTCAATTTCTTTACTACATCTTGTTCAAATGAAAATTTAGCTGGCATATATTTTCCAGCTCTCTTCATAAGCTCTATTAGTTCAATTACTAACTGAAAATCTAGATAAGGTTCCATACTTGAAAATGCTTGGCCATGGATCCAAGATAATGCTCGAATAGAGCAACCTGCCTCTTCAGAGATCCACTCATCAATAATTTCTGGTATAATAATCAATTGCTCATCTGTATGCATTTGTTTTACTACTTTTGCGATTGCTTCTAGAGCTGCCCCTTCTCGTTCGAAACGATTTTGGTAATAATCACTGTCCGGATAAATACGAAATATCACTTTTTGCTCTTTATATTTACCAGTAAATTTCTGGATTGATTCACCTAATATCAAAGGGTGCAAATTATTAGCATTAGTAATTTCAACCAATTGATCAGAAGTCAAATTCATTCTTTTACCAGACACCTTAATACTGAATACTTCCTCTTTAGCTAGATTCTTATAGCAATTAGATGACTAATTAATATTTTTAGATGTAAAGAAAAAGATTTAGTTGATTGAATTAGATAGTATATGTTAAAATGTTCCGAGAGATGACTAATGGCTTCAAAAACTGATTCTATTAAACCAGAAATAACTGATATGATTTCATTGGAATTCGTTTCCCATGCAAAAATCTCACCAAAAGGAGATAAAATTGCCTATTGTGTTAGAAAAACGAACTGGACTAAAGATAAGTATGATAGTGATTGTTTTATATTTGATGTTGAGAAAAATAAAACCTTTCAATTAACTAGATATGGTAAAATAAATCAGATTGCTTGGATAAATAATGAATCTCTCGCAGTATTAAAAGAAGATTCTGAAATGAAAGAAAATTCTAATCAAATTTTTGTTTTTGAAGATTTAATTGGTGAACCCATCAAAGTAACAGATCATTATAATGGCATCCAAACCTTTGAGATATTTGGTGAAGGGTTAGTTTATCTCGCAAAAAACCCAGATAGAGCAGAAACGAAGGAACGTAAGAATAGGTTTGGAACAGTTGTTCATTTTGAGCAAGAACAAAGTGCAAGCGCACTTTACTATGTTGATTACGAGAAAATGAAGAATTATTCTGAAGAAAAGAAAAAGAAGAACGGAAATAATTCTAAATCACTGATAAAACCTGTGATAGAAATTACCAAGCTATTGAA
>DAOUWQ010000128.1 GCA_030667035.1 Candidatus Heimdallarchaeota archaeon
GAATAGGTTATCCAAATTTTCTTTTTGGTTCCGCAACTCAACTAGATTTAAGTAATAATATTTTCGAGGACGCTCCAAATGAGTGTACAGTAAATTAGCACTCTTTATAACTTTAAGATGCTGAGAAGCAGCAGGTTGTGTTATTTTTAATTTCTTAGCTAAATCTATTACACAAAGTTTGTCTTCCATATTAGATGCAAGTAGCCGTATCAAACGTAATCTTGTAGGATCAGCTAAAACTTTGAATATTTCTGCTAATTTTATTAATTCTGCATGTCGGGACATATAATTATATAAGCAGTTACTTATATTAAAAATATTCGTTCTTCGAAAAAAAAATAAGTTAAATGATTTTTCAATAATTATTCTTTAAGATAAAGCTTGAGAGTGAAAATAAACAATTTTGTAGTATATTCAATTAGTTCTTCGTCATTTTCAAAATTTGAGGTTCTAAAGAGGTGCTGATGCACAAGTGTATCCAGTAGATTGAAACTTAACATCATAGCTTTTGAAATTGTTTCTGCAGGAATTTTTGCTAGATGAGCGTCACTCAGCTGGACTTGTTTTGAGAATGCTAGAATATAATCATCAAGGTTTTTTTGGTAATTTTGAAAAACGTCATGATTTATAGCAATTGCTTGATCTTGAGCTTTGTGAAGCTGATAGTACTCTTTATGACTCGCGAGGAATTTGCTAACGAGCATTTTTGTTGTATCGTAATCGTATATTGTTAATATTTTTATTGCATCTGA
Source organism: Candidatus Heimdallarchaeota archaeon (assembly GCA_030667035.1). Lineage (GTDB taxonomy): Archaea > Asgardarchaeota > Heimdallarchaeia > JABLTI01 > JABLTI01 > JABLTI01. The sequence continues at coordinate 753 of DAOUWQ010000128.1, forward strand.
AAAATCAATGAAATCTTCAATAGTCCCTTGGAAAGCAGCCTGCAAAATATCTTCTTTGCTTTTAAAGTAGTTATAAACTGTTCCGATACTTAAGCCTGCTTCTTTTGCCACGAGATTTGTACTAACATTTGTGTATCCTTTTTGGTTGATTAATCTCACAAAAGTCTCAATAATAAGTTTAATTTTTCCTTCTTTATCTCGGTGGAATTTTGGTTCGGGATTATCGGACATGCTAATTTAAGTGAGTAATGCTCGTTAATTAAACTATCGACATTCTATTCTTCTAAACACATAATTTGAAGATATATTATTACCAATTTTTTAATTTCTAGTAGTATTTGAGATTCAGTTAGAAAAAAGAAAATTGGAAAGATCCTTTCAAGCAGAAATGAGACTTTCGTTATTGTTTTTCTTGGAAAAAAGTGGTCTTTCTTTGACTTGGCGAAAAACAAAATCTGCTATAATAAGTGCCATTAAAGCAAAATTAGTATACGCAAACCAATCCCCTAAAACTACATAAAGTGTGAAGGCTCTTTCAGTTGGAACATCTGAATACATTATCCGATCAACAGTATCAAAGTGATCCTGATAAGCAATAATATTCCCTAAATAGTCAATAGCATAAGAACAACCAGTATTAACATGCCTGACTACATTAACACCATTTTCAACACCGCGAATTAAGGAGGTTTCAGCATGAAATTCCTTTATAGCTACCACATCAAAAGCAGGCATCAAGAGAATATCTACTTTTGCTTCACCTACTTGACGAATGAAATTCGGAAAATCATTATCAAAACATATAGTAACAGCGATTCTTCCATAGGGTGTATCGATATAAGGGATTATTCCATCAGAGTACGTTTCGTACCAAGATTTTGTTTTAATGTATTCAAGAACAAGCGTGCCATTTGGATCAAACATTACTACTTTATTGTCAGAAATGTAAGAATCATAGTAAAACTTGACCACTCCTGGAGCAAAGTAAATATTGTGTTCAATTGCAAATGTTCTTGATCGATTATAAAATTCCTGCTCATAGTCCTCATAAAAAGGGCAATTACCTTCTGACCATAAAATTATTTTTGCTCCGCCATTTACAGCTTGTTCAGACATTGAAAACAATTGATCTTCAAGTGCTTGAAATTCGGGGAGATACAGTGAAGCTTCATCTGCTGGTGTTTGCTTATCCACAATTTCACCCCAATAATCCCTTTGATGTTCAACTGTCAGTGAACCAACCCGGACAGTAGGTGAAGAAGGATCTGAAACAGCTACTCGAAGTGCACCAAATAACATTGTAGAAATAATAATCACACTATAGATTTTCGCAAGTTTAGGTGGTTTTCTAAAATCAAATTTAAAATCTTTATGCCAAAAGGAGTTTATTACTGATGTAGTCCAGGATATCAGAAAAGATAAACCCCAAATACTTGTGATTGAAGAAAGCTGAACAAATGCAGCAAAGTGAAATTGCGTACCACCTACAACAAGCGTTGTTCCAAGTAAGGTTAATCCAACAAGGTATTCAATAGTTACTATTACAGATGGGTAAACAAGAGAACCTAAAATTGATTCATATCTTTTAGCAATAAATCGATCAATGTAAAGAGGAATCATTACAAATAGAAGGGGTACAAAAATACACAACAAAATTTGGTATCCAAGCGGAATATGCCAACCATCTCTCATTTTTAGATAAGTGGCAACAGCCAAGAAAGGCAAAACTAATAGTGTAGACCAAAACTTCTTCTGATTTCTAAAGAACCTCATTAGGAATATAGGGGAAATCCAAGCTGCAAATGGCATATTCCATCGCCAGCCAATGAATACAAACAAGAAACAACCAATTAGTAGATAGATATAGTCTAGAATTGTTTCTCGTTTTATATCAGTGAAAATTTTTTTTATTTTTTCTTGAAATTTGTTTTGAATAATCGTATCTTCCATTTTATTAACACCAAATTTATTACTTTGTTATTTGTGAAAGGATAATAAGTGAGCAATGCTCAACTATAACTGAGTAACACTCATTTATATTTAAACCTTTTGAAATGGATTTTAGCAAAAGAAGAAAATCAAAAAGTGAATACTCAAAAAAAAGTCTAGTCAAAAATCTTGAGGAAAAAAGATTTATGGGGAAGTTTATTCCCAATTTATCAAATATATTTACATCTCATTAATTTCATCTTTTTTTTCTACAGGTTTATTGAAAGTTTCTGAGCTTGTATAAGGAGTTTCTATTTCAGTATCAATTGCAATATTTGGCACTATCTCTGCCTTGGTTACTCTTCTAACAAACCATTTAGGAAGAATCCAACCAATATAGCTCAATAACAAACCTAGCAATGTAAGTATTCCTCTTAGAACATATAATATGGAGAAGAGTGTGTTACTGATATTGGGTAAAGAGATCAATATTGTGAATAATACTGAAGCAAATAATGACAAGATTCCAAAAAGAATATATTGAAGCCCTTTTCTTTGAATTTCCGTTTCAGTTTCTTTCTTGGCAAGAGTTAATGACAGTCTAAAGATAATTCTTAATTCAACAAATAAAACGCATGTTAAATAGAGTATAATTAAAACTAGAGGCACAGGTATATAGTGGCTAATACCCCAATCTGGTTTTAGACTTATAACAGAAAGGATTGGAGATGGTACGTCCATTATGAGTTCATAACCCATTATGCCAATTATTACGGCATTCACGGCGAGCATAACAATAGTTATTGCCGATTTTACCAAATCATTATCTCTCAATATATGTCTACAAGCAAAGACGTACAAATAAAAGTATGATAATAGTAATGTTGCAACGTAACTGATAAATAATATTTTATGCATAAGAGAAAAAGGATTTTGCGCCGCTATACTCATCATTATTGAGTGAATTATATGATATATTGCAATAGCACCATAAAAAAAGGCTAAAAGTGCTGTTCCCATAGTTTTCTTTTTAGAGAAATTCCATATCATAATAAATGAAAAAATAAGAGAACCTACTGCTACTACAGCACTAACACTTATCATTAATATTACAAAACCACTAATTGCCATGTTCTCTTTTTCCTCCAAAGTAATTTATTATTTAGTTTATAGTTGGCTTTCCGCCTCACTAAATTTAAAGAAAATCCTAAGTCTTATTTCTTTCCTACCAAACATCTTCACTAAAGTCCTGGAAAGGCTTTTTTGTTGTTTCCTCATTTTGAGGTATATCAAATTCCAAAGTAACATCGGAACTTACTTTTATTATAAATGTTCTTTCAATTAATCCATCGTAAATCTTTGGTAGTATTTCTTTGACTATATTGATTGATAGTAATTTGTTATCCTTTAATTCTTGAATGATCAAAGAAAACACTTTCTTAATGAATTTTGGTTGGAAATCCAGAGAATCAAATACAGCTGTTAATGTAGCAATGTTCGATCTTTCATTACCATTCTTATGGATACTAAAAACATAACCGCAAATAACTCTTTTACTTATAGTTCTCGTTGCAAAATCACCATCATTTGCACCAAAAGGAATGCTTTGAAAAATGATCTTATCCATTTCGTCTTTTGCCAAAACAGGTGGAAAAGCTCTAACTAATTCCAATCCATTACAACCCATCTGAATTAGGCAAAGACTTGTTGGTTTCAATAGATAACTCACCTTAGTTTTAAGGGTCAATTACGTAACTATTTTTATCATTTAAAGATTCTGTTTCTTACAGTTTACACTTTAATCCAATAGAGTCAAATTTTCAAGAAAAGAAACAACTTATTTTCCACCAATGAAATTTACAGAAGCAAAAGTTCTGATAAATGGAAACTTACAATCTATAACAACAAGAAATAGGAAGTAAAATAATATAGCTTTGTCGCTTCAGTCACATTCAAATATGCAAAATACAAACATTATCTAGTTTAGCTATTTTATTTTATAATTAATGATGTGTGATTATAAATGAAAAACAGGAAAAGTTATACGCTAATTCTAATTACGATTTTCATATCAAGTTTATCGCTAGGGTTTTCCAATGATGAGATGAAAATTTCAGCGAAAATAGAAGATGGACTTGATAATGATCTCCAACCAACTCAACTTGGAGAAATTGATTCCTCATTTGAAACGCATGTAGGTATGTATGCTTTTGAATATCTAGATGGAACGTTCTATGGAACAGCTACAAGTTCCAATTATATCTATGGATATGACGCATCATCTGGTGCAAGTACTGCTAATATATCCACCTCAATAACTCCAAGTGGTATTTGTACAGATGGAACTAATCTTTATACATCAGTGTATACTGCTAGCCAACCAAATGGGACAATTATCAAATGGGATACTTCTGGTACTGAAATATCAAGAATACATATACCAATTGCTGCAGGTTTATTAGGCGCTTTAACTTGGGATGGAAATTATCTTTGGGCTTATCACACTGCTCCTAGTAGCCTCTTACGTATAAATCCTGCAAATGGTTTAATAACTAAAATTATTACCCTTTCCTATTCTCCTAATGACATGACTTGGTTTGATGATAAACTCTGGATTTGTGAAGATGATAGTTATCATCGAGTTAATGCTTATGATCCAAATACCGGTGATCTTGTTCATAGATATGAAAGTCCATATCATTATGATTCAGGAATAACAAATAATGGCACTCATTTTATGCAAAGCAATTATATCGATACATTTTTCCCATTTGAAATTTCCTTCACAAAAATACCTTCTGAACCAGGTGAAATATGGACTGGAAGTGATCAGTTATTTGGAGAATCTAAGGATGTTGCTTTTGATGGA
>DAOUWQ010000469.1 GCA_030667035.1 Candidatus Heimdallarchaeota archaeon
CTCATTATTATAGACTGCCAATTTTGAATGTTCTGAAGATGAAGCACTACTACTTGAGATAATTTTAATTGATGACCAAATATCTGTGGTAGCATTATAAAATCTATAAAAAATATCTTCATCGGATCCTGCACTTAGGTAATTTGCAAAATCTTCCCAACAAACATGAATGTTGTTGTTCTCATCAACTTGAATATCGGGCAGGCTAGATGTAACACTACCTTCTGTAGAAATAGTCTCAGCTTGAGACCAAGTACCATTTAGAAAACGCTGTGAAAATAATATATCTTCATCTCCACCATTTCCAAGATAATTAGTTGAATCTTGCCAAACTAAGTAAATGACACCATCCTTTACATCCAAATCAACCCAATAAACATCACTTGTGCTTTGAGTGGAAACTAATTCAATAGCATTCCAAGAATTGGTTGTAAAATTCCAATTACGATACAAAATATCAGAATCAATTCCTGCACCTAGAATGTCTGTTCTATCTAGCCAAGCTACATGAATATTGTTGAATTCATCTATCACCATATTAGGGAATTGTGAACTAGCAGTACCCGAAGGAGAGAGAACTGAAATTGAAGACCATTCTTCTGACGTGACATTCCACATTTTATGAAAAATATCATCATCAGAACCCGCACTAGACAAATCGGTCATATCTTGCCAAACAAAATGAACATTATCTAAATGGTCAATAGCAACTCCTGGTCTTAGAGATCTTAAATTACTCTCATTAGATAACACTTGAGCTGTTGTCCATAGATATTGTTCTTCAACACCATCATTTTGAAATAAATAAGTAGTATTTTGTATATAGGACTCTGAGGAGTTACTAAGTAAAGAAGAAATCACTAACAAGAAAGTAAAAAGTAGCAAACTTATTTTTCTCATTCTATTTTGGCAGTGCATATAGTGACCCGCTTATTTTTTAATATTAATATTTCAGTTTATAATTTGAACATAAAATTTACTCGAAATGTAATATTAAGAGAAAACTTTTTATCGTTATGTTTTTTCATACATGACGGTCGAGTTTATTTAAAGAATCGGATGATAACGATGACAGATAAATCAATCAAACTTGGAACATTGATTGTTGTAATAGCTTTCAGTGCATTAGTTATTTCAGGAACTGGTGTTGGAATTTGGATAGGAGTAAGAAATACAAGTCATCCAAACCTTGACTGGTCATTCAAGATTAGTGGAAATATTGTTGGTGATGATTTCAACATTACTATGAGCGAGCTTCTGGATATGCCTGCAATAACACAAGAATATACAATCAGAGCAAAAACAAACTTAACGAATTTTTACACCGGAGTGCAATTAACACATTTATTTACTAACATATTAGATATTGCACCATCAGCTGAGAACGTTACTTTCATTGCTTGGGACGGGTACGCTTGGTCATTTTCTATTTCCGAATTCTTAAACGATGAGACGTATATTCTAGCATATGCAATTGATGGTGTATATTTTGATAGCTATCTAGAGGACGATATTGGTTATTTGTACCTTATTGTACAATCTACTGAAGATTTCCCCTGGAATGGTCAAAGAAGTATTAAAAGCGTTGTAGAAATTAATTTTGAATAAGGATTATAAGAGGTAATCTCTTCTCTCCTTTTTTTTCTTTTTCCACCTCTTCATAAACTAAATTAATAACAAAATATACAATTAAAATTATTATGAAAAAGCATTTTGTGGAATTCTGGGAACATATTACAAGTATGGATAAAGCTAAACAGCGAGCAGAAAAAATTATCCAAATAATAGAGAAATATCATAATCAAGCGGTTAAGTTGCTAGAACTCGGTGTGGGAATTGGAGTTGTTTTGAAAAATTTCCCAGAAAAATACTCTGTTGCAGGACTAGATATCGAAAAAGAGTATATTGAGTATTGTAAAAGGAATTTTCCTAACAATAAATTCATTGAATCGAGTATGCATGATTTTAGTCTGGAAGAAAAGTACGATGTAATTTATTCAGTTTACGATTCAATAAATTTTCTCTCAAATTTTGATCAATGGATAACTACTTTCCTTTGTGTTAAAAAACACCTTAATAATCAAGGATTATTTATTTTTGATATGTATACGCCAAAAGTTCTGGATGACAAGAAAATATTACAACCTACTTGCCAAGTGGAATCAATGGGTTATTCCATAGATAGAGGGATAGTAAGGGATAATCTTCTTGAGTGGGAAGTGATCCTCTTTGAACATAAGAAAGAGAATCAATATGAAAAACACACATTTAATTTTTATGAAAGAATCTTTCCAATTAGTAAAGTAGAAAATGAATTGTATAAACACTTTGAGATAATTGAAAAAGAGCTCTATGAAGAAGGTAATAAAATACGTTACGCTTGCAGGAAAAAATGAATTTAAAGTAGAGAGGTCAAGGTAAGAGTATTAGATTCTTTTTCTATTCTTCTAATTCCTTTTTTTCAACATACGGTAAAATCTGTAAATTTACAATGAATTTAGATTCAACATCGAAAACTGATTCCCTATCAGGAAA
>DAOUWQ010000407.1 GCA_030667035.1 Candidatus Heimdallarchaeota archaeon
AGTGAAGGAAAGACGATCATATCTACTAGTCTATTTTTTTGGACAGGAATCAGTTTGACCGTTGCTTCTGTTACAATACCTAGTGTTCCTTCTGAGCCTACCAGAAGCCAATTTAGTTGATACCCTGAATTTGAACACATTGCTTTTCTTCGCCCAGCACGAACGATTTTTCCTTCTCCAGTCACAATTACAGCATTTGAAAGATGATCAACCATTCTTCCATGTCGAATACCAAAAGTCGAATCATTGTTACAAGCAATTGAAGCGCCTACCGTGACTGCTTTTTTGCTTTCAGGTTCATGAGGTAAATAGAGTCCGTGTCTTTTCGCTTCTTGATTTAGGTCCCAGAGCGTTATTCCTGCTTGAACGGTAGCAGTCATATTTTCAACATCAATTTCAAGAACTTTGTTCAATCCTTTTGTTTCAAAAGCAATGCCACCGTGTATTGGTACTGCTCCTCCACCCATTCCTGTCAGTCCACCCATTGGTGTTACCGGAATTCGGTGTTTGTTTGCGATGGCAACAATTTTCGCTGCTTCTTCTGTCGTTCTCGGTCGAACTACCACATCAGGTAAAGTAGTATTCTTATCATCTCTTGGTGACCAATCTCGAGAATAAGCCATCCGATGAGTTTTTTCGTCAAAGATTACGTCTTTTCCTACTGCTTCCTTTAGTTCTTGGACAATTTCTGGAGTTATTTTGCCGAATTTCATTGTTCATTACCAAAATGAGTGCTATTCTTTCTTCTCAAGGTTTTAATTCAATTTTAAGATTTTGCATTTAGATTTTATTGAATGGTATCTACTAAACACAGCAACAAATTGAATAAATGCTTTTTTTGAAAATGGGTTTATTGTTCCTCAAGATATTTAGCTGCTTTTTGTAAGAGCTCATCCTCATCACCAAGTATTTCGCAGAGTGCTGAAACTATTTCCCAAGAAATATCCCAATCATTAATTTGGTATTTTATTGCTTCTTTGAATGCTTTCAGTGCATCTTGTAAGAGGGCTTCATCATTCTCTTCTTTTCCTAGGCCATAAAGATTACAAGCTAAAGTATCTTGAAATGCTGCGAATTGAGGGTCTCTAATTACAGCTTGTTTTGAAAAATCTACTCCTTTTGAGTAAACTTTTCCCATAAAGAAGCTCCAAGCAATTCTATTATATTCTTGAGCGGCATCAGAAGCTTTTGCATATTTAGCAACGTTTTTCTGAAGTTTGTTATCTGAAAAAACCTCTTGAGCGAGTTCACTATCTTTTCCTGCTAAAAGGAAGAGTATTGTCGATATTGGTAAATCATCATTATTTTCTTGATATCCTTTTATTAGGTTCATAATTGCCTGAATAACTTTTTTTCCCTTTTTCAGTTCTGTGTATGAGTAGAAGAGTTTCTCCCATATTCTCGGATAATTCGGATCTAATTTGACAGCCTTTTCATAGCACTTTGCTGCTTCTTGATAATTCTTTAACATTTGATAATATTGGATCCCTAAATTTTCCCAAAAATAAGGGTCCTTTGGTTCAAGTTCTGTTGCTCGAGAGAAATATTCCACGGCTTTTTGTTGGTCTCCTAGCCTACTGAAAGTAAATCCTAAATTATTCCATGCAAGAGTATAATTTTTGTCCATTGCCAAAGTTTTTTCGAAGCATTCTTGAGCGTTTTCATATTCTTCTAATTCAGTATATGTCATCCCCATATCAAACCAAACAAGCTTGTCTTCTTTCAATTGGAGAGCTTTTTTGAACGAAGCAATTGACTCATTATCCATTGCTAGATAATAATACACTTCACCTTGTTTGTGCCACGCTTCAAAAAAATCAGGTTTTAATTTGATGATTTTCTGATATCCTAGAAGTGCTTCTTTGTATCTCTCCTCTTCAAAGAGAATCTCACTGTACTTCATTAACTCTTTCGGGTCAGAAATCTCATCTATCTTCTTCATAACATTAGTCCATTTAGTAACACAATTAATTAGGTTTTTCATGAACAGAACTCTTACATTGATTAGAACGCGAAAAAACTTTAGAAGATAATCTAGTTAACTTTTGATAAAAGGGTTTTTTACTATAAACAATCTTGAATTTATGATGACAAAAATGAGCAAATCTACATCTCTAAAAAGATCCTATACTGAATTATTGAAAATATATGAGAAAATTGTCAATCTTCAAAATATCCAGTGGCAGCTTCATTGGGATCAAGATACTTTTATGCCAAAAAAAGCTCTATCCCAAAAAACAAGTCAATTTGAAATATTGAGTGAAATTATTCATAATCATAAAACTAGTAAGAAAATAGGTTTGTTATTAGAGAATATCAATACTCACAACGATTTTTCAGAACTCTCGGTTGAAGCAAAAAGAAATGTCTACTTGGTACAGAAACAATATGATATTCTGACTAAGATACCCTTAGAAATTGAACAGGCATTTGTTAAACAAAGAGCAATAACATATGAAAAATGGCAATTAGCCAAGAAAAAAAATGATTTTAGTTTATATCAAAATGAACAAATTAAATTGATTGAGATTGTAAAAGAAAGAGCTAATAATCTTGATCCTGAGAAGAAAGTATTGGATGTACTAATGGACCAACACGAGCCTGGTTTAAACTTAGAATTGATGGACAAAACTTTTGATGAATTGAAACGAAATTTAATTCCAATTGTGAAAGCTTGTGTAAATTCTTCAAATCAACCTGACTTATCACTTATTCATCGTTTTTGCCCAATTTCCATTCAAAAAGAGCTTGCATTAGATCAAGTTAAAGCTGTTGGGTTTGAAGGAGGAAGAGTAGATGTTTCAGTTCATCCAATCACATATGGTTACTACGATGATGTGAGAATTACAACACGCTTTTCTGAAAATGATTTTACTGATTCCTTTTATTCTATAATGCACGAATCGGGTCATGCCTTATATGATCAAAATTATCCTCCACACTATAAATGGCAACCAATAGGCACATCATGTTCCG
>DAOUWQ010000303.1 GCA_030667035.1 Candidatus Heimdallarchaeota archaeon
CTACCATGTTTAACTTTCGTTACATTAGCGTTTAAATACAAGTCAGCATTATTCTTAACAGCTTCCTCAACAAATTCTATTGAGGTCCATTTAGCATTATTAGGACAACCAAAACCACATTTCCCACATCTACTGCATTTAGAGTAATCAACGCATTTTGGAGTTGGTTTCATTTCATACCCCAGCGATTTTGCTCCTTCCATCAATTTTTTTGTTCATTTGCCAATTAGCTCCATTGGCATCAAGTTTACACGAAGATCTTCTCGTGCAGATGAAAGCTCATCAGAAAGGTTCATTCCCCATTCTTTGAAAATTTTATCCGGAGGTGTGACAGCATTTCCTTGAGCAAAATAAGAAGATCCACCAAGAATACGCGAACGACCAATTGATATTCCACCACTAGTGAATTTTAACCCTAAATTCTCATCAAGATAGATATTCGATAAAGCATTTATTTGGCCCTTTTTTTTATAATGCGAACCATATTCTAAAATAGCGACACTCTTATTCGCTCGAGCTAGTTCGCGAGCAATGGTTGCTCCTCCTGGACCAGATCCAACAACAATAAACTCATATTTTTTGACAGTAGCTTTCCTCATTATTTTCACCTATTCTACACAAACTAATCAATAACTGCTTACAAACATGTAAATTATTACCTTTATTTTTTTATTGGGTATCTGATTCAATATCTCAACAATTACTAATGTTACAATAACAATTATGCCAAATTTTACAAAAATTAATGCTACAGCGTTATCTTCAGTATAATAATTAATTAAAAAAGAATAATATCAGAGGAATTTAGTTCCTCTGTTATATTTAATCTATATTAGATTCTAATTTATTCCTCAAATTTTTTAGGAACTCTTGCATTACCATTGTTAATAGCGCCATCTAGAATAACATCATTTACTTGTATTCCTGAAAGTAATGATGCAAAAACACCATGAACGAATCTTGGTTGATAGAGGTTCTTAATGGGTGTTATCATTGCTAACCGTGATCTTCCAAAATTATCTGGATACGGAGCCATGTCATATATTGAGCCAGTTGGTGAGCCAGAGTAACGAGCATATGTTGCGGGAGTTGAAATATCTCTTAAAACTATGTGTTTTGTGAGATCAGGTATGACATATTTCTCAACTAAGCTAATAAAGTAGTCAGCCCATTTCTCTTTCTTCGCTTTGTATTCTTTCGGATTCTCTTTTCTTAATTTTGCCCAATCAGCTAAAGCCATCGGAACTACTCGAATAGTTATATTTGGTTTGCCACCAGTTGTTAAAGAGGGACAAATAATACCAAAATGGAATTGTTTATCTGTGAATCCGATTTCCCCTTTTTCAAAGGAGTCAAAGAGTTTATCGAAAGAGCCTTTGCCTGTTGACAAGACATTGTATCCACAATCTAATCCAAGACCAGCTAAATCTATTTTATCATCTAATCCCAGAGAAATATTAAATGAAGAAGTGGACATTTTAACTGAAGCAACTTTATCAGCATATTTCTTGTCATATTTAGCAATTACATCTAGTCCAATCATTTGCTTCATTGCAATATTTGGGTCGAGTGTGGTAATAACGTTATCTGAGAGAATCTTTTCACCACTAGCTAGTTTTACACCTTGAACAACGCCAGCCTCCACTAAAATCTTATCCACTTTAGTATTGAGCAATAATTTACCTCCATGAGATAAATAATGTTCAGTTAGTTGGTGAGGAAACTCAATGAATCCTTTCTTTGGACGAAAAGCGCCAGCAATAAGAGAATTAATAGCTGATACAGTCATTAAGGCAGCAGCGCGATTTCCAGGAAGGCCGCTAAATGCTGCATACGAATCAAAAATCTCGATTACCTCATGTTCTGTGATATTGAATTGCTTGAAATATTCATCGAAAGTTTTTGAAGCATTCTTGATTATTTTTGGACAAGTGAACAGCATTTTCAACATTTGGAAAAAATTTGGGTTCAACTTTAATCCAAAGAATTCCTTGTACATTGCTCTCGAGTAATCAAGAAAATGCTCAATTTCCTTTGCATTGCTAGGATATTCAGTCATCAATTTATTCTTGAAATTTTTAAATCCTGATGGTATCTCAATTTTGGTTATCTTTTCTGTTTTAGGATCTACAATAAAGAATCGTGTATAGTACCCTTTGAATTCTTTCAAGTCAATTTCTATGCCAAGAAAATCATATAATTCAGACATATCAGGTATCATTTGACAAGTGTCAAAAACGTATCCTTTTCGTTCGTAAGAAGTAACATATCCACCTGTTTTTGGTTCTTTTTCAATTAGAAGGACAGGTTCTTCTTTTACATTATGATGGAGCGCCCAAGTTAGAGCAGAGCTTAAACCAGTTACTCCTCCACCGATTACTATTAGTCCTTGCTTTTCTTTTGGAATATCTTTACTCATAAAATCAACCGCTTTTTTTCTTTAGTTTATCTTAGGAATTAATAATACTTTCTGACAATAATTGAAGCAAGATATGGCAAAACAGCAGAATGAACCTTTTACACCCTAAATATTTCCTAGTAGTCCTAAAGATTTATTATTTCCTTTTTTACAATAGTTTTTATCATGAAATCGATAGAGAAGTTATGTGAGAAATATGCTATCCAGAATGCACTCGACCATGGAGAAGCGAAGCTTGGTCCAGTGATGAGGGTAATCATGGCAACCCATGCGGAGCTCCGCAAAGAAGCCGATAAAGTAAAAGAAATTCTCGAACAACAAATTGATTTCATAAATTCACAAACAAAGGAAGAAATCGAAAAAATCGCTCGAGAGAAGTTCCCTGAAATACTGAAAAAAGAAGAGGAACATACCTCATCTGAGGATGTAGACTTCATTCGGACGATAATAAATGAAGATCTTAAAACAAATAAATTCAAGGGACGAGTCCATACTAGATTTCCCCCAGAACCAAATGGCTATTTGCACATCGGTCATGCTAAATCTATAAATTTGAATTATGGATTAGCTGAAGAATACAAAGGAAAATTCAATCTTCGATTTGATGATACGAATCCAATGACTGAAGAAATAGAATATGTGAAAGGAATAATCGAAGATGTAAAATGGTTGGGAGCAGATTTCGAGGATAGATTACTCTATGCTTCTGATTATTTTGAGCAGCTCTATGACTTTGCAGTTCAGCTTATCAAGAAAGGATTAGCTTTTGTTGATGACTCAAGAACAGAACAGCTACGTAAAGATAGAGGATCATTAACCGAACCTGGAAAAAATAGTCCTTATAGAAATCGCTCCATTAAAGAAAATTTGAGACTATTTGAGGATATGAGAAAAGGTGAGTACCCAGAAGGGTGTAAAGTATTACGAGCGAAAATCGATATGGCACATCCTAACTTATTGATGCGTGATCCAATTATTTACAGAATTCTCCACATGGAACACCACAATACCGGAGATAAGTGGTGCATTTATCCCACGTACGACTGGGCTCACGGATTGGAGGATTCTATAGAAGGGATAACCCACTCAATTTGCACACTGGAGTTTGAAGTACATAGACAATTATACGATTGGTTCCTTGAACAGCTAGATGATGAAAATGGAAAACCAATATTTCATCCACAGCAAATTGAATTTGCTCGTTTGAATATTTCAAACAACGTCCTTAGTAAACGAACAATGCTTCGATTAGTTAAAGAAGGA
>DAOUWQ010000318.1 GCA_030667035.1 Candidatus Heimdallarchaeota archaeon
TTGACCAACATAAAAAAAATCATAGACGGATGGGCTATATTAGGACGCCTAGGCTATGCTGGTCGCAAAAAAACTTTACGAAGAACTGAATTAGAAAATAAATTTGGAAAAGACAACTGGAAAATTGCCCATTTGGTTGATGGAAAGTTGCTGTCTCGAGAAGAAGCACTTGTTTATTTTGAAGAAGGCTATTTTCAATTTTTTAAGAAAAATCCGGAATTATTAGATTGGTTAATACTTACTGCTCAAGATATATACGATACTGATTCCTCAAATATTGATTCTAAATTTGATTACTCGATACAAGAGACAGAAGCACCCCATCTAAATGATATAGCTATTCGTCGTGTAATAAAGAGACTAGGTAAGGAATTTCAAGGCTCGAAATTACTTCAAGTACATGGTGAAAATAGTGAAGGTTTTGTTTTTACAACTGGTCAAGTGCCCTTTCATAAACTGGATTTAATTTACTCCCCGCAAATCAAAGGTTGGTGGAGTAAAAATTCTATCGAAGCATTTTGGCAAAGTAATAAAGTTCTTGCAGTTAAAGTTGATAGATTAAAGAGTTTATCAAAAAAAATGATTGGGGTAGTTTTACGAAAAGATATTCATATGGGTAAAGGTAAATTTGCAACACAAGCAGCACATGCAATCGTATCTTTGTTACCCCAACGTGATCAAACATGGGATTTTGAACAGAACCCTATTGATGTTTGGACTGTTAGAGGAGAAGAGAATTTACTGGGCATATATTCAACTATGTCTAAGCTGAAATATGATTGTTCAATTATTAGGGATGCAGGAAAAACGCAATTAATTCCGGGAACTCGAACAGCTGTTGGTGTAGGCCCAATAAATGAAGTAGAATTCGATAGTATAATGAGCAAGTATGGTGCTTTGCCCGCTGAAAGCAAATTACGAAGCTATCTTTCATTCAAATCTATAATTTTACGTGATTAATGAAAATTATTGCTCAAAAAAATTGTTTGTATTGTACAAGAGTTTTAATATTCAAAGTTGTTTTTTGCTTATATGAACACAAATCTTATGAATAAATCTACTTAAGATGAGTGTTGTTTAGCTAACAGAAAGGCTGTCAAGAAAATTTCGGTGTTAAAAAAATGGCAAAAGTCAAAAATGGCGATTTTATTCGAATAACTTTTACTTTGAAGGTTAAAGGAACAAATCATATTATTGAAACTTCAGATGAAAAAATTGCAACGAAAGAAGGCATCTACGATGAGAAGAATAGTTATGGTCCTAGATTAATGATCGTTGGTAATGAAGAAATGTTTCACAAACGTGTAAATGAAGCTGTAATTGGTAAAGAAGTCGATGAAAAGTTTAAAGTAAACATTCCTCCTGAGGAAACATTTGGTTATAAAGACACTGCAAAAATACGCTTATTAGGCCGAAAAGAACTTGTTGCAAAAAACATTATCCCTGAAATTGGGCGACAAATCCAATGGGGTAAACAAACTGGTGTTATTATCTCAGTTCTTGGTGGTAGAGTAAGAGTTGATTTCAACCATCCTTTAGTAGGTCAAACTGTTGTATATAATGTTAAAATTACAGAGAGAATATCTTCCATCAAGAAAAAATTAGAAGCAATTATTGACTTTAGAATTCCTACAATTGAATCCAATACTTTTTCTGTTAAAGATGAAAAAGATAAAATTACCATAACCTTGCCAGAAGAAATTGGTACTAAAGATCCATACATTCAATATAGAAAAATACAAATTGCTAATGATATCAATAAAAGCTTCCCTACTAAGACTGAAATTATTTTCATTGAGAGCTTTAAATTCGAAGCACCCGCTTCTAAATAGTCTTCCAATACAATTGATTCCTAAAACAGGATATCAATTGCTCTATTTTCCTTTTCGAAGATACCAACCTAAATCAATGATATTTCTTAATGCTATATTTCTTGTATCTTTGTGATTTATAATATCATCCAAAATCTGTTCTAATTTTCCAACACCTAAGAATTCGTTCTTTGTGTTTACTACAATAACCTTGTCTCCGATATTCACATCTTTTGTTATCTGTAAAATTGATTTAGATAAAATATTTCTCATAAATAGAAAGAGCTGCTCTGCTTTTTCATCTATTACAGCTTTTTTTTCAGTTTGACTGCAGAGTGTACTCCCACCTCCTAAACTTAACAAAAGTCCTGATTTCTTATACTCTCCAAACCCTAATCCAACGCTATAAGGTGAGATCATTTCATCATTAATTATCAATTCATATGTACTGGGGTTAACAATGAATAATTCTCTCCAATTACCTTCTCCAATGATAAATCTGTTTTCTCGGTATAACCGCCGTTTGTTATCTTCTGAGATCCAATAAGATAATTCCTTATCTAATTGCTCCTCTTCTATTTGATTTAATTTTCTAAAAATAATTGCCATCTTAACCTTCTCCTAAATATCTAAGTTTGCACACGAAAAATCCTTCTGTTTTATGCAAGTGTGGATATAATCTAATTGCTTTCAGCAAATCCTTATTGTAGGTTTTATTTTGTACTGAAATTATACCAGGGCTAAAATTACTTAGCTCTGTCTCCTCTATAACCAAATTATATTGTTTCAGCATTTCATCAATAATTTCTTCATTTTCCTCAAGTGCAGTAGAACAAGTTGAGTAAACAATTACTCCATTTTTTTTAAGTACCTTTAGAGCTGCTTCGAATAATTCCTTTTGTAATTCTGCCATACGTAAAATATCTTCTTCGTTTCTTGCGGTTCTTCTAGATTTATCAATAGCCATTAAACCTTCACCGCTGCATGGTGCATCTAATAGAATTTTATCCGCTTGAATATTCATGTTAATTACGTCTCGAGCATCCATTCGTTTACAAATAACATTTGTTATACCACATCTTCCAAGGTTTGATCGGAGAGATTTTGTTCGTTCTCTTGAGATATCAAGACAAAAAAGTGTGCCAGTATTTTTCATTAACTGTGCAATATGTGTTGCTTTTCCGCCTGGTGCAGCTGCCATATCGATAATAACTTCATTTGGTTTGGGATCGAGTAATAATACAGGTAACCAAGATGCTTGCGATTGAATGAAATAATATCCTGATAGATGTTCCGTTGTGCTTCCTAAGGAAAAGGGTTCATTTGTAACAACAAATCCATTAGCATACCATTCACTGTATGTGAGTTTGAAACCTTTCTTCGTCAGTTTTTCATTTAATTCTTCAGCAGAAATTTTCAATGTGTTTACTCTAATTGTAGGAGAAGGTTTCAGTTTGTATGCTTCTAACATTTTTTCCGTTTCAGTTATACCAAAAGATGAAATAAATCTTTCAATGGTACTTTTCAAATAACCATATTTCTTAGCCAATTTTTCTGCTTCAACTGAAACCAATCAATTCACCTTTTTTATTATCTAATTTCTCTTAAGGTTAGAGAAGGGTTTTTATCTTTTTGGTAACTCAATCATAAACTGGTGTGAATTTAGTGGCTTCAGATAAATCAAAAGATCAATTCGAGTACTTGAAGAGTAAAATGGACAAATTTTTGGAAGAAAGAAA
>DAOUWQ010000015.1 GCA_030667035.1 Candidatus Heimdallarchaeota archaeon
ACATAGTCGGCCTGTGAATTCTTCACCGACAATAGCACCGATTGTAAGTGCAACTTCCCATAAACGTAATCCGGCCTACGGATTATTACTTTTTATATTTGCCGTGCCAAAAGCCATGACCTTTAGAGCAGTTTCTTCTACTTCTTTCAAACGATTGTTATGTTCCAGAATTTTGGCTATTTTGCCATAACAGAGAATAGCATTCTCAATACTTTGAACTGCCATTAATTGATCAACTAATTCTTCCAAAAACTGAATCGATTCTTCTACACGATCAATTTCAGTTAAGATTTCTGCTCCACGAATTCCCCATGAAACAGCGACTTCATTATTCTTCTGTTTGAGAAAACCTTCACAAGTGTTGATACAGATGCCAGCAGCTTCAATATGCTTGTTCACATTTCGGAGAACTTCAATAGAGTGATTAAGATAATTTGTTGCAGGGAGGAGATTGTTCTCAGCAATCAAATTATTTGAAAGCTTCGCAGCTTTATTTGCAAGCTGACTAATTTGTTTCATATTTTGACTTTGAATATATACTTTGTAAGTTTTTTCTAAACTAATTAAAGCAGCTTCATGGAGGTTTTCTTTCGAGTAAATTTCCCATTCTTTGAGTTTAATCTCTCCATTAAGTTTCAGATCATTAATTTGTAATGCGAAACTCTCAGCTAATTGATAGAATTCTTGACTTCTAGTCGCTCTCACTCCCTCAGCTAATTTTATTGAGGGAATGCTACCTAGAGCAATTTCTGTGGCTATATCGACTATTTTAGTGATAAGTTTAACTAATTCTTTATTCTTATTTAGACTTAGATAAATGTCACCCGTATCTTTGATTTTGGTTAAACCTTCTTCCAAATTATTATTTACAATATGATATTCGCCCATTGAGCTATGAATGTCTGCAATTGATAAACGATCATCTAATATTGCGAATAACGTAGTAGCTCTATCTAGAAGAACGAGACCAAATTTAGGTGAGTGACTTTGTAGGTATTTTTCACCTTCAATTCTTGCTGTTTTAGCAGCTTGGATATTTTGATCCGCTTTATTCAAAGTCTCTATGCCTAGAGTGATCAAATTGTTTGCTTGAGGAAGCATATCTTTCTGGAAAAGGTCTCTTCCTTTTTCAACTATTTCTGCTCCAACAATAGCTGCATGTCTGATTGATGAAGAAAGATACGAATCAATTGATTTTGAGTAATATTTTAATGAAAGATCATATTGCTCTTTCGCTAAGAATTTTTTAGCTACTTCATAAGAGCGACCTGCTTCAGCTTCGGTACTTACTGCACCATCTATCTGAATAGCAACCTGATACCCTTTTTCAGCATTAACAAAATCACCAGTATTCAAGATAGTTGTATATGTTTCAAAACAATGATTTGCAACACCTGGATAAATTTCTGCTTTTTCAGGTATTATATTCTTTACAGATGCAAGTAGGTAATAGTTAAGGCTTTTTTCGTAATTATCATGTTCAGAATGATATCTTGCAAGCGCAGAGAGAATTCTTGCTGCTTCTTCTGGTTGATTTGCTTTGGTGAATTCTACAGCACCCTCTTCAAAAAGCGGGTCCGCATAATCAGTTAGATTTTTTCGTAAGAAATCTGCAGCAAAACTAACCATAATTTTAGCTGCGCGTTCATATTCTCCTGCTTCGGAGAGTACTTTACCACTCCCTCGAGCAGATTCAAGTGTTATATCATTTAGTTCTTCAATATCGAATTTTCTAACATTACTAATATGGTCTTCAATAGTTTCTACGGCTGTATTTATATTTCGCTTGATTAATGATCTTGAAAGTGTTTCATTAAAATCACAGGCAGCACTCCACAATTCTTTTGCATTAATAATATCTCCAGATTTAATACACTGCTCAGAATACTTTGTAGAGAGAAGCACTAATGGTTTGAATTTTTGCTCTTGGAGTTCCGGAGGAATCGTTTGAGCAGCAAGTTTTAACCGAACCAATGCAATATCAAAATGACCTTCAACTAATAGTTCCTCAGCAAGCTTGAGATACACATCAGCTGCTTCCTCGTTTTTCCCTGCTTCAATATATGCTTCGGCTGCTTTTGTTGCTAAATCAATACCAGTCTGAAGATTTCTAACTTTAAACATAGGAGGCCATGAAGAATCAAGAGTATCTGCAGCTAGTTCTATTTGACCTAATTCAGTAAAGAAATCTGCACAGAGTCGATACATTGTCTCCGCATAATGGAAATCATTTTTACTAAAACGCTCCTGAGCGATTTGTCTTATTTGGCTAGGAATATCCGTTCTTTCATTGCTTTCTGGAAGTTCTTTTAATGGGTCAATCATTTTCCTAAAGGTTTCAGAAGCAAGTTGGAATTTGTTATATTTTAGTAGAAGATCAGCTTCTTTCTTATAAACTTCTACTTCAAAATTACGATCAATTGATCTTCCAATCTCAATTGCAATATTGAAATAATCCCTGCCAACAGGATATTGTTCCATAGAATGGAGTTGCAAACCTAATGAAATGATATTATTCCCAAATTCAATGGTTTTATCCTTATTACCGATTTCGATGTAATATTCTTTAGCCATATTGTAATAGGGGATTGCTTCTGTATGGAGGTTCTTTTCAAAGATAGCTAATCCCATTAAAGCTAACTCACGTGCAAGAACGGTAATAGCGGGGATTGCGTTACGAGAAATACAAATGTCTTTTGCATGTTTTATTAAACGGATAGCAGTACTATTATCAAAGTTTACTGCATCAGATTTCAGAAGTTGATTTTCAGGATTTAAAATTTCTGGAATTAACGTTTCAATATGAACGACAAAATTAGCCATTACCTTTTCAGCTGCTTCGATAATGGTTTCTTTATTATCTGTTTTCATCTCAAGCAGTAGATTTACAGCTTGATCAAGTGTTTTCTCTCCTAATTCAGTTTGCTCTCCTTTTATATATCTTTGAGAGAGTGCAGTGTAAAAATCAATTGTACCAATTTCATAATCAGCTTTCTTATAGAGTACTTTTGCTTTCTCTAAATACTCATTTCCAATTTTTTCTTCATCTGCTCTTACTCTTGCTTTAGACAAAATTTGAATGGCATTTTCGCTATAAGCTTTCGCAGCTTCTAGCAGTTTTTCTTTTGGATCCTTACCAATCTTTTCATATTGGTTTGCAATTGTTTCATTTATTTTTCCCACCATATCATACCTATTTTCCCTTGTTTGGAAAACTATGGATGCTTTTTCTAAGAAATCTTCTGCACTAGCTTGAAATGATTCAATTGCTGAAAAATCCAGTTTTTCACTTGCATCAATAAAATAATTGACTGTTTGAATGGGTATTTTTGAATCATTTTTAATAACTACTGCTTCAGCTATTTCTAGCATTAATCGAGAAGATTCATCCTGATTACCTTTCTCGATAAAAATTTGTACTAATTTGAAGAATTCATCCACTGCTGCTCTTGTTGAACCAGAGCTTAGGAGATGGCGGGCTTTTTCAATATTTTCAAACATAGTTAGTTTTACAACCCATAATGTCTATAGTATTGAGTAAGATATTTTATTTTTTATTGAATATAGACTATTTATGTTTTATATACTTGACCCATATCCAAATAAAAATTGTGTTCTAAGAAGTCTTTTGAGGATTTAAATCTCCCCGAATGGGCAAAGTAATTTTCCACAGTCAGCATTTATAAGAGATGAGTAATTATGTTAAACAAATAAACTAGGTGAATACAAAATGGATTTATCAATAAGCTTTCATGGTGCAGTAGCGAGAACAACAGGATCAGCTCATTTACTTCGAGCTGGCAATAAACGAATTTTATTAGATTGTGGAATGATACAAGGAATACCTCACCACTATAATCAAAACTTCTCATTTGATCCAAAATCCATTGATGACATTATTTTATCACATGCACACGTCGATCATTCCGGAAGAATACCTTTGATGTACAAACAAGGGTTCGAAGGAAATGTCTATTGCACTGCTGCAACAAGAGATTTAGTGAAAGTATTGCTTCTAGATGCAGTAAAGATATCTCGATTGGAAATGAAAAAAACTCGAATCGGTGGTAGAAAAGTTGCTTTAGATCCTTTATACGTTGAAAAAGATGTGTATAATGCTTTGAAGCATTTTATTACTGTTCCTTATTATCAAGAAAAGAGCATTGATAGAAAAATATCTGTGAAATTTATTGATGCTGGACACATTCTTGGATCAGCTCAAGTTATACTTGATTGCGATGGAACAATAATTACTTTTACTGGTGATTTAGGACAAAATGGAATGCCTTTGATTCGCAATCCTGACCCAATTAAGAAAACAGATTATTTGATAACTGAGTCAACATATGGTGATCGTCTCCATAATCCAATGGGAAACGCAGCACAAGAATTAATTCAATATGCAAAACACATTTACAAAGAAGGTGGAAAATTAATCATTCCATCTTTTGCAATTGGAAGAACGCAAACATTAATCTACTTTCTAAATGAAACATTTGAGAACGAAGATATTGATAAGATGCCAGTCTATATTGATTCACCTATGGCTATAAATGCAACAGAAATTTATCTAAAACACCCAGAATGCTTTGATAAAGAAACTTTGAAATTGCTAAAATCAGGTGACAATCCATTAATGTTTCCTGAATTGTCTTTTTCAAAAACACATCACGATTCAAGAAGTATACTAACTGGGTGGGAAACATGTGTTGTTTTTGCTGGCTCCGGAATGTGCACAGGAGGACGAATTTTGAGCCATTTAATAAATGAATTGCCAACAAGAAAATCTATTGTTTTACTGGTTGGATTTCAAGCGAAAGGTACACTTGGAAGAGAACTCTTTGAAGGTGCAAAATCAGTCAAAATTTATAATAAAAATGTCAAAATTCGTGCAAAAGTAAAATCTATCGGAGGCTTTAGTGCACATGCTGATCGAAGAGAACTTATTAATCATATAGCGAACATTCGAAAGAAACCTGCAAAAACATTCGTGGTGCATGGAGAAGCGCGACAATCACTAACATTTGCTGCAAATATAAGAAATACTTTGCGAATATGGGCACGTGTTCCAGAGTATAAGAAAGAGTATCAACTCAAATCTAAGTAAGAGAAAGGCTTTTCCAAAGCTAACTCTTATAGACAAAAGCATTTGGTCCTCCCGCAATATTTGCTACAACTTCCAATCCATGTAGCAAAAAGAACGCATGAATGTCAAAATATACCAGAGTTATATAGTTAAAATCATTTTCTCGAATAACTATATACGTGCCTTTAAGATAGAATTTTTCTATAATATCAGATGAATTCAGCTTCCAGGCTGGATTTACAATTTGTGCCCGTATAAAAGTAATTGAGATATTTTTATCTAAATAAGCATAGCCACCTGTATACCAAACCATTTCGAGTACAATAATCCTTTCAGAATCTTCTTGTTGTCCAACCCAGTACATTGCATTACAGATACCTGCATTCCATTTCCACATATAGTTTTTCTCAACTAATCCCATATACAATGAAGATGTACTTAATATTGCCAGAAGTAAACCTAAAACAGCGTATTGAAAATGTTTTCTTTTAGCCAGCTTTGAAAATTTGTAAATGCCATTAGCAACGAAAAGCATGCCGAGTGGAAGAAAAGTCATTATAAATCTAAATTCTTTATGAGCAATGGATGAAAAAATAGCTAACCAATAGAACATTAAAATTAAGACGAATACTTTTGACTTGTTTTTTTCCTTGTAAACAAGTCCGATAATGAACAAGATAAAAAAGATGAATATGAAGAAATAAGCAAAATCAGTAAAGAATCCAGCAAAATATTGATACCAGGGAGCAACACCATGATATGCACTATTACCCTCCACAATATTATATCGAAAGTAATTGATAGGTGAATGTAGAAAGGAACCCCAAGTAAATAAATCTAATAATCCTTGGAAGAGAACCATCAAAAATGCTCCACCACAAAAACTTGTTAGAGTTAAAAATGAATGATAATATTCTTTTTTACTTAGCGAATCAAACGGTTTATCTTTCATTTTAAATGTGGTTCTAAATGAATTCACTATTTTTCTAAGAATATCTACTAAAGGTTTGTATAATATAGCTATTGCAAGAGGAATTCCCATAAGAGCTCCTGGAAATCGAATCATAAAGGATAGTCCTAATAAAAGACCAGCAATAGCTGAAAGAGTAATTTTCCGTTTCACTTTTTCATGTTTTATCGCTATGTAGATAAGAAAAATGCTAAGAAAGAGAAAATCAGACGATAATGAATCTGTCATAGTACGACTCGCCCAAAAAGGGAAGAACCACCAAGTACCACAAATAAAGGCAGCAATAAGACCAACGATTTTATTAAACATCTCTTTGCCAAACAGATAAGCTACTACAACGGTGATAATTGAAAAAAGGGAAAGCAATAATCTCGCAGAATAAATCATAACCATTGGATCTGTTATTCCAAAGAGCATTACAAATTTATAGACACCAACAAGCAGCAAAACAAAGAACCAAGATCGTGCTCCACCAAATTGATAATCAGTATTATATTCCCAAGGAATAGTATTGCCTGATCCATATTCGCCATAAATCCAATAATGAATCATTTCAAGCGCTTGAAAGACTTCATCAGGATGAACAAACCCTTGAGACTCTTGTGCTGCAAAGAGACGAAGAATGATAGATATTATGATAATAACTGTCAAAGGCAAATAATTGAAAATTTTCTTGAAAAACGTTGTACTAACAAACTCAGAAAAATTCTTTCTTGTGGTTTTGCGTTCATTTTTTTCTTTTCGATTATGAATGGAGAATTGGGTTTCAGAAGGTAAATCTCCATCAAGCAAAAGTTTTTCTCTCCATCTTAGTATACACGATTAGAATTATATTCAATAAAAAGCTATTCCATATGTTATTATTAACACAAGTATTTAATAAATAATAGAACTGTTGATATAATATACAGAGGTAGAAAATTGAGCGGTTATATACATACTATCAGCTTCAAAGTACTCATCGACTCTGAAGTAGTGGACTTTACATTTAGAGTCCCTAGAGGAACATTGCTAGTCCAGGTTTTAGATGAACTCGAAACAACCTTGAAAATCCAACCAAGGGTTATTGCTACAGTAAATCACAATGGAGAAATAGTGATAATCGAAAATCACTATTCCACAGTTGAGTACCTTATGCAAAAACATGGAACAGAATTTTTTGCTGGTGGATCGAGTGTTGTGACTTTCAATCATGGAGAATATATTGTTGATTTAGAAGTTCCTGAAGCAATACCATTTGCTTCCTCCTTTAGAACAGCTTGCAAAAGTTTCTCAGCAATGCCCAGAGATGTATCTATTGAAAGACAAGATGGCCAAGTAATGGATTATGAAATATTTCGTATGCCCACTGCTTTTGTGCTAAACTCTTGGGGTAATTTTTATCGAATTGTTGCTCGAGAATTAGGTGATCCTTTAATCGATCCTCCAAAAGTAGACAAAGATGAGACAGATCCAGAGAAAGCTTCAGAAGACTTACAAAAATCACGAATAATCTCAATGGTTTACCCACCGAAATTAGATGAATCTGATTTAATTAGTAAAACAGAGGAATCAGAAATAGATACATTGACTGATCATTTTGTTGAATCCTCCTTATCCGATACTCTAGAAGAATCCGAATCATCAGAACCAGTTGAAAAAACTTATCCATGGGAAAAGACTGAAGACGATGAGCAAGAACCAATTACAAGTTCAGCTGAGGATGAACTAGAAGAACCAACTATTGAATCTTTAATGGATGAAATACGTATAGATAGTGAAACCGATTTAGATGAAGACGACGAAGAAGATTTTATGACTCAAGCAATTGAGGAACCTTTAGCAGATTCTGTTATTACAGATGTTTCACATATCGAAGAGGAACTCAAAGAGATTCCATTGGATGAAGCGATTGATTTTGATGAAGAAATTGAAGCTTTAGAGGAAGAAACAATTGCTGAAGAAGCGGAAGAAGATGATTTAGTAATTTTCGCTCAAGATTTTGATGAAGAATCTGATCTCGAAGAGAGTGATGAAGAAAAACCAATTTTTGATGAGTTTGTTGATGAGGAAGAGGATATAATTGCCGTCTCTCAAGATGAAGATGTTCCTACACCTTTTGAGGAAA
The DNA here is from genome assembly GCA_030667035.1 of Candidatus Heimdallarchaeota archaeon. Classification (GTDB taxonomy): domain Archaea; phylum Asgardarchaeota; class Heimdallarchaeia; order JABLTI01; family JABLTI01; genus JABLTI01. Next base: position 8,164 of record DAOUWQ010000015.1, read on the forward strand.
TGATTACCACCTCTATGACTGAAGAAGCGGACGAAGAAGAATCAGATGAAGTTGAAGATTCTGAGGAAGAAGCATTAGTTTCTCAACCATTTAATGAAGAGCAATTTATAGAATCAATCCAAGACCATTATGTTGAAAAAGATTCAAGTGAGCAAATACCTACATACCCTGAAGAAACTGAATCAATCGAAGAAGATGATGATGACCCTCAAGCATTGGAAGGTTTAACAGAAGATTTGGTTATAGAATCTGAACAAACTTTCGAATCAGTAGTTAAAGAGATCGATGAAGTAACTGAGGAACCAATATTTGCTCCTGTTCAAGAAGATTTGCCACTAAATCAACGATTAGAGATTAGAAAACAAGAACTAGCTTCACTTGAAAAAACATTAAGTGAAGAAGAGAGATTAAAAGAAAAGATACAGCAAAGAACGATTAAAATTGGTTATAATGATAAAATGAATCCACGAAAGATATATCCGATTTCAGTGAGAATTTCTCCTGTGACTTCAACCAAGCAAAATGGACACAATGATAAACTAAAAATTGTGCCAATATTTCCGGGTTGTTATGTAACGCCTCATCAAGAAATCATAGAACTCAATGGTGAAAAAGACATTGAAGCAGAATTTACTGTAACACCTCTAATCAGCAGAGGAACAGTCAATGGAAAAATAGGCATCTGGTATAAAGGAAGAAATATTCTTAATATTAATGCTACGTCAAAAATAAGGAATTATTCAGGTACTATTGTTAGTAGCATATTAGCATTTATATTTGGAATAATGCCTTTCATGTTATTAGCATTCAACTATAATTTTAATGATGCTTTAGCCACCGGATTAAATAACATCTTTTCATCTGCATTAACAGCTAATCTGTTTATGTACATAGAAATAGTTCTGTTAGTAGTTTTTCTTGGTTTAATGGTGGGCTTCATTTTTGTAGGAAAACCAACAAAAAGAAAAATAAAACGCAAATTTTATCCAGTAGCTCCCAAATCTGATGATTAACAGCTACTGTTATTCATTTTTATTTTCTAAATGCTCTAGAAAGATTTTAATATAAACTAAATAGAAAAACAAGAGAAGGTGTAAGAACTTATGAAGGACTTCAACGCATTCCTTGGACCTAAAGCTTTACTAGCATTCGCAATTATTTTCCTAATTTTAGGAATAGCCGCACTTGCATGGTTGTTCATGTATCAAGAAGCAGACCCAGATAGAACATTTCGTGGTTCAGTGGCCAGAGCATTTTCTGCATCAATGTTTATAGGATTTTCAGCCTTTCTATTTGTAGTTTGGAATGGAGTAATAATTTAATTTCATAAAAAAACGAAGAGCGATCACCTGATCGCATATTTCACATTTTTAATTTTTCAATGATATTTAGCATTTGAGCAATTGTTCTTAGATTTAACCTCGATTGAGTCAAAGTTCATTGAGCCGATATCTATGAACAATAATCTATTAGTTAACAAGGGATCTTCTTTTAGCATTAATCTCGTTGCTTCAGCAATCTGTAAACTGCCTATTAACTGAATTATACTTGGATGAATACCTGTAATTGTTGAAGATGGAAGTTTATTGTCATCAACATGACCAAATAAACACTCTATGCAAGTACTCCCTCGAACCACTGTCATAGCGTTCCCAGTTAAACCACTAACTGCTCCAAAGAGGAATGGTAAATCTTTTTCTAAGCATTTTTTGTTAATCGCAAACCTTGGTGTGAATTTATCTAATGCATCAATAACAAAATCTACATTATCAGTTGCAAGTTCGACATTGTTAACAGAAATTTCTTCTTGAATGACTTCAATTTCAACGTCTGGATTTAGATTTTCAAGGAATTCTTTAGCGGCATCTACTTTGGGTTTACCAACATCCTTTTCACGGTAAAGCATTTGTCTTTGTAAATTTGACAATTCTACAACATCTTTGTCAAATAATCTCAAGTAACCCACTCCTAATGCAGTAAGTTGGGTTGCAGTTACAGATCCAAGCCCTCCTGCACCAACAATTGAAACTCTAGCTTTTCGTATTTTTTTCATACCCTCAACACCAATTGATGGGAGTATAACAAAACGAGAATATCTACCTGTAGAAAAATCCTTTTCGGTCAAAGTTTTATTCACCCTCGAGTAGTTCTTTTGCAAGTTTCTTAACTAAGTCAAATTCGTAATTATCTACTTCTTTATTGAAGCTAATAAAAAAGTCACTAAACATCTCTTTTGAGAGACCTTTCTGAATATAATTGTTCATCTGTAGAATAGTTTCAAGTCGATCTGCTTCTGATACTATTCTTGCTTCAATAGATTTCTTAGCTTGAAATTCAGCGAAATAGTCTTGTAAAATTTTCCCTTGTTCTTCTGGGAGTTTTTCAAATAAGGAATTTGCAGCATTTTTATCGAGGT
>DAOUWQ010000166.1 GCA_030667035.1 Candidatus Heimdallarchaeota archaeon
GATAGTTTTCTTTCACGATGCAACTATAAATAGGACAACAAATGGACGAGGTTTTGTTAAATCCTATACTCTAAAAGAAGTTAAAATGTTTGATCAAGGATATAATTTCCAAGGTGTAGGTGAATTCAAAAAAACTTATCCATTTAGAGGTGCGGGTTTTCAAATTCAGTCGGTTGATGATATCCTTACTCTGTTTCCAAAAATGAGATTCAATATGGATATTAAAGATGTTGACCCTAAAGCACCTGAAATATTAGCTAAAAAACTTAAGAAATTTGATGCAGAAGATCGAGTGATGGTGGGCTCATTTCATACTAAACAACTTGAAAGATTTAGAGAAATGTCAGGAGCACCAACAAGTGCGGGTCCTTCAGAAGTGTGGCATTTTCGTCAAAGAGTGAAAAAGTGGATGAAAAAAAATGTCAATAAACCTCTTAGAGATAAAGAAAGCTTAGACCAAGAAGAAATTTTGGGATTTCCATTGCCATATTTTGCTTTACAGATTCCTGAAAAAGTATTCCTATTAAAAATTTTTAGAGGTCCAAGATTCTTCCAAATAGCTCATTTGTTAAATATGGCTATTCACGTTTGGACTGTAAACGAACCCGGTGACATGTTTATACTGTTGGACTGGGGAGTAGATGGTATTTTCTCAGATAATCCAAAACTATTGAAAGAAATTGTCGATTTTAAATTTAGAAAAAAATAAACTGCTAGCAAATTTGTATTTGTTTAAATTAGAATAGTTTTATCCCTTGAAGTCACGATACGTGACCTCACTAAGAGTGACCTCAAATTGAGTCTACATAATGTGAATTTTCTTTTTAAATAAAAAAATACTAAGTAAACATAGGAATTAATGAGGAAATCCATACTAAAATTTGGAGAACTTACTATGACGATGAAGCAAACAATGAAACTAAAAAAGAGATCCCGGACGAAACTCTCTGTTGTCGAAGGGGACTTAAAAATAGCCAAGGGTGCAACAATTATTGCAGAAAAAGATACAATTGTTGTCAATGGCAAAATTAAGAATAAAGGCGGCTTTAAATGTAGAGGAAATTTGAAAGTCCGAGACATTCAAAGTGATAGAGGTTCAGTAACTGTTTATGGTGATTTAGAAGTTGATAGAGATATAAACATCGACAAGAATCTCACAGTAACTGGAACCTTGAAAGCACTTAATGTCGCAGTAGGTATGACAGTTAAAGTTAAGGACGTTGTCAAAGCTGAAAAAATTTCAGCAGGTATGAAAATTATCCTTGATGGAAGTGCTGAAGTTGATAGAATGAATGCTGGTATGAAGGCTATTCTAAATGGAAACGAAAATCAAATTGGTAAAGTTTCAGCAGGTATGAGTGCTATAATAAATGGTTCAGGAATATATGAATCTATTAGTGCTGGTATGCGTATCAAAGCTACAAGTGGTACCATTGGAAAAGCAAGTGCCGGTATGTCTGTTATTACTAAAGGTCCTGTAAAAATGGACTCTGTTAGTGCTGGAATGAGTTTGAAACTCAAGGACACAGCTGAAATTGGTAAAGCAAGTGCTGGTATGAGTATTAGAGCTTTTAAAGATTTAACCTTTGAAAAAGCAACTGCAGGAATGAGCATCAAAATACGTGGACAAGCTGTTGGAGAAAACATCAGCGCTGGTATGAGTATATATGCAAAAGAACTAACAGTTCAAGGAAAAATCTCTGTTGGAATGAAAGTTAAAGCAGCCAAAGAAATCACTTGTGATGAACTTTCTGCTGGTAGAAAGATTATTGCAAAATTTGTTAAAGCGCGTAAGATAACAATCGGTAAAAAAGGAAGACTCCTTGCTGACGTTTCAGCAGATGAAGTTATTCTAAGAGAACGCGTAAAAGCTAAAAACATTACTGCTTTAGATCTCGAGATGATGGAGAAAAGCAGAGCAAGAAATGTCTATGTTGAACGGCTAATAATTGAAGCTGGTGCAAGAATAACAGGCAACTTAGAATATACTGATTCTATTGATGCAGAACCTGGTGCAAAGATTCGCAAAGAACCCAAAAAAGTTGCTAAACTTCCACAACATAAAATTTAATCACCTTTTTTTTCTAGCTATTCTTTCAAGAATAGCTAAACTTTTTATTTTAAGTAACAAATTGTGAATTCCCTTTATATATAAAAAAAGGTTATTCTATAATTAGAAAGTAAATTAATGGTGATCAAAAATTGTCTGAAATAAGAGTAGAAAAAGGTCAAGTAAAAAAACTAGGTGTTGTTGATGGAAATCTTCGGATTGGGAAAGAAGCAACACTCATTGCAGAGGATGGCACAATAGTTGTCAATGGTTCAATTACTTCTAAAGGATCTTTTGTTTGTGAAGGTAATTTAGAAGCAAGATCTCTAAAAGTAAAGAGTGGTTCTGCTGAAATTTTTGGTAATTTAGCAATAGAACAAATCGCTACTGTGGATAAAAAACTCGATGTAAGTGGCTCCCTTGTTTGTCCTGAGGTTTCAGTTGGTGGAACGCTTATTGTAGAATCAACTGCTAAAATTGGTTCCGCAACTGTTGGTGGAACAGCAAGATTTGAAGGGAATACTTCTATAGAGTCTCTTCGAGTAGGTGGCACTTTGAAGGTTACTGAAGAATCTGATATTGGCTCAGTAACTGTAGGCGGTACAGCCAAATTCGAAGCCAAAGCTAATGTCGATTCAATAGATGTTGGTGGTATTTTAAAAATACAAACAGGTGTTTTTGGCACTGTTAAAGTAGGTGGTACTTTCAAAGCTTATGATGAAGTAGACATTCAAGTTATTGACGTCGGTGGTACAGTTAAACTATTAGCTAATTCAAAAATCCAAGATATTGATGTTGGTGGTACTTTTAAGGCTCTCTCAGATCTAGAATTTGGAATCTTGGATGTAGGCGGTTCAGCTAGGATTGAAGGTAATGCCGAAGGTGAAACGGTAAAAATAGGTGGAACTATCAGTTGTAATGAAAATCTCACTTGTTCAAAAAATATTTCTGTTGGTGGCACCTGTTTTGTAGAAAAGGTATTGACAGGTCATGATATTGAAATCAGAGGAAAACTAAAAGCATTACTCATTAATGGCAAATACGTCAAAATCGGTCGAAAAGGAGAAGTAATTGGAACAATTAATTCTGAGAAGATTGTTATCTCTGACCGTGCTACTACTGGGGATCTCTTTGGAAAAGATATTCGCATCGAAGAAGATTGCAAAATTAGAAATATCTATGGTGAAGATATATCTATTGAAGAAGGAACAAGAGTTACTGGTGAAATCTTGTATACACATGAAATTTACATTGATGAAGGAGTTAGACTATCAAAAGAGCCTAAGAAAGTTTCTTCTCTGCCTCCTGCAAAAGCGTAAGAAATACACACAAGTAATTGAGTAAATACAAATTACTCATCCTTTTTTATTTTCTACAACAAAGAAGATTTGTTTAAAGGTTCAATTTTAAAAAAAATAAACTGCTAATTTAGTGAGGAATTAAGTACATCTTTATCTCATTTTTCATCCATTAGAATGAGACGATTTTGAAAGCTGATATTTTCTATTTTTGGAAATATTCTTAAGTAGTTAGAACGATTGTGCAAGATAATATCTAGAGATATACGTTAATCATCTAGGAGGATATTTATCTATGAACAATAGACTGAAGAAAGTCTTACGAATAAATATGTTGGCATTTACATTATTATTAGCAACGTCAATCATTTCCACAACCATCGTTATGGGTATCCCAGATTTTGATTCGTCAAAACAATTAGAACATGGCTTTCCCGATGCCTTTACTCATGCCGTTGAGAATTATAAAAATCAAAAATTCACATTGGAAGTTGAGCTTGGTGCTACTGTACCAAGTGATTCAACTATTTATGTTTTTGTTGTACCACGTGATGAATGGTATCACATAAGAGATAATAGCTCCTTATTTATGAATGATATCGCTGCTGAAGATTATCTTTACAATGATTCTGTCACTAAATTGTTTACTGCAGATAATGATCCTGCTATTCTAGTTAGTGAGGATATTATTATCCCAGATTGGGAAGCATGGACAATGATATTCCTTAATTTAAATGGCGCTCAACTAACAGCCACAATTAAGATTGAACATCAACACATCCTCTGGTGGCTTTGGATTGTTCTTCCAACTCTAGTTGTTTTCGGGTTTGTAACATATGGAGTAGTTGAAAATGTTACTAGATATGAACGAGTAAAAATGACCTCAGAAAAAGCCATCAAAAAATTAGGCATAAGAAACGAAGCAGAACGACAGAGAGCAGCATACTGGTTAATTTCAAATGGTACTGAAGAAGATTTAGTTCTACTGAAAGAATTATTACATTCTGAGAATCCTCTGAGTCGAGCTAATTCAGCTTTTGCGATTGGTGGAATTTCAAAACGAATTGGAGATAGAAGTCTTGCAGCTGTTCTAATTGACCGATATAATATCGAAACTGATGAAATGGTCAAAGAGGAAATCGTTAATGGATTGTGTGATGTTGCTGATGATTCATCTCTAAAAATACTTGAAAAATATTTAGCAATTGACCACAATGAAATTCTTCGATTTAATATCGCTGAAGCATTAGAAGACATCGCTTCACCTAAATCAATTCCAAAATTGGTTGAAACAATAAATGGTAGTAACACCGAAACGTTAAAAATTGCTTGCAGAAGAGCAATGAAGAAAATTGCTAAGATCGAAGGATCTACTGCAGATGTTCTAATTAAAAAACATACTAAGTAAACAGCTGAATCTTTACAAGAATTCAGCACAATTATCTTTTTTTATTTTTTTTTCGCATTTCTGGTACATTGTTTGCTGTTTTATAACTCAATAAAGAATATAAGTAATATTCGAGTGGTAATTGATAGAAACAAAAGTTAGAGAACTAATTGATTTTAAATCTCTTGCTTATTAGGAGGTAGATTTTTGACCTTTCAAATAAATAACATTACACTTTATAAATCCGGTATAGGATATTTTACAGGAAAATGTAATAAAACAGAATTCATCTTACC
>DAOUWQ010000248.1 GCA_030667035.1 Candidatus Heimdallarchaeota archaeon
ATGATTTTCCTGCATGGCTATTCGTTGCTGCAACAAGGTTGATCACACCCAAATCCAAAGTCTGGTAAATACCATTGTCGTAATACTCTGGAGTTTCTTCTTTGTAAATTATTGAAAGGTAGTACTCCTTTGTTTTATGCTTTTGGTAAATGGTCACTTGCTTGACCAACTTGCCATTGAAAGTTAATTTCCCTTCCATCTCAAAAGTTAAATTTACTTCTTTTGATTCTCTGGTAGGAAAGAAATGGCTAAAAGTAATCTTATTCATTTCTATTTTGAAACCACTTTGATTATAGTGCATGGTGGTAAAATATTTGTATCCTTTGAATCCCGGTGGTTGGACGTCATTATCACCATTATTTCTGAGAGCATGAAATGAGGAGTAATCCGCTTCGAGCTGTTTCAGAGTGTCTTGTTTTGTTTTAGAATAATTGTATTTATATCGAGGATATTGTTCATTTAAATTTGGCAATTGTGCTGATTGTTTGCAAAAAGTCGGTTTTGACTTTTTGTCCCTCTTCTTCTTTGGCAAGTGTTCATTGTTTTCCCACCATTCCTTTCGTTCAGCAAGTGCGAAATTATAGATCAATCGACAGTTTTCGGATAAAATCCAGAGTATTTCTTCTTGTTCTTTTGTTGGTTTTATTTTTACTTTTACAGTTAAAAGTAGGACTTTGTTTGTTGGTGTAAATAGTGCTTGTATCTGTTCTAATGCTTTCTCCAATTCATCCTTAGGCAGATCACCTATGAGTGTTTTATATGCCTTCTTTGTCAATCGTCGTTCATTGGAGAGCATTTTCGTTCAGTAAAAGATATATTAAGCTAGATATATGTAATTTTTATAAGGAGATTATCGAAAGTATTATTCGTTTGTTTAAAAAAATAGTTAAACAATTAACTATTCGTACAGCTATACGAAGGGGTATTTAAGAAGTATATAATTAATTTGTAGGAGTATAACAATGTCTGAGTTTCTCAATTGGCGCACGGATCCAATGCTATTTGATCTTGAGCCAAAGGAACAAAATCAATGGCTAACCGCTAATAATCTATTAGAGTCAAATCGAAGGGATCGATTTAGTACTACTGGAGAATTGTTACTTTATCCCGTTATAAATTGCCACTCAAATTATCTATTTGAGAGAATAACATATATACTTCAAAAATAAGTACATAAGTAATTTTCACAGTATAGAACAGACATTATAGGAGAGGGTTCAAATATGAGTGAAAACATAGACTGCAACCTCAGTATAGGGGTAACAGACTCAGGAAGTCTTGGACAAGATATACTAGTTGGTATGTTATCAATTGAAAAAGAGAATGAAATTAGTTTATTAGTAAATAACTTACTCTTTTCAGATCACATAGTTAGTATATGCCCTCCAGCAAATTTAAACGATAAAAAACCCGAAAAAAAGCAAGAAGTATCACAAAAATATCTTTCAAAAATGATTAGAAATCGAACAGCAAAGATAGCTCTTTTCCAAATTCAACCTTTAGAACAATTTAAGCTATTACAAGAGATATCAGTTTTAGAAGGGCAAAGACTGCATGAAATTGGTAGATCAATTGATTCATCAAATTTCAGCTATATCGGAAAATCTCTTCAACTTCGATATCAGTATCCAAAGGCATACGTTGACACGTTAATAAAATCAGTTTTACAATATATGGCTTTAAATTGGTTCATAAAAGAAAATGGCTGTGGTCATGCACAATTATTCAAAGAAAACATTAACAATGAAAGAAAAATGGCAATGCACATCATTGTGAATGGTGGAGCACATAATAGCTCCTATCAAGATTTGTTAAATGATAATTTGAAGAATATGTGGGCGTCAATTAAGACAGATGAATCGTCAAAATTCTACTGGAATTTGATGGTAGCAACTCACGGCATTCAAAATGCCTGCGACTATTATCCGGTAGTATCCAGTATCGACTATATGGCAAAAAAAATTAATTCAAATTTAGATAATTTCATCTATTCTAGTGATACCTTTAGAGAGATCACTGCAGAAGAAATTATTGAACAAAAAGACCATGTCGGTAAATCGTTATTGGAAGTTTTACACGAATCATATCTAGATAGAACAGGCTCAACATTCAGACCACCAAAATTATGGCGAATTGGCGACTTTAGCGATCTTGGAGAATATGAACTCACATTACCATATCTAATGTTGCAGAAATCGATTCAAGAGAAAAAAATAACTGCACGAGAAGTAGATGATAATGTTGAAAATATTCAGCGATTTTACTCATACAACAATCCGCTAGAAAGAGATGCTTTTATTGTTGGAAAGATAGAAGATAAAGACAAAGAAAAAATCAACATCCTAAAAGAACACGGGATACAGGGTTTAACTATTATTGATGAAGATTTAGTAGCAGAATACCGACTACTATTGAACAATATTGCAAGTTATGTGCAACAAGATGAATGTATCATCACTAATGAAGACCAAAAATCTGTATTAGAGAAAATAGCTGCAATAGAGAAGAAAGATTTCAAAAAAATAACGAAAATAAAAATAGCAAACAATATACTCTAAGCAGAGGAATTGAGAAAGCTACAAGAACAAGAAGATAAGTGATTCTTTGTAGCTATTTATTATTTTTTTTATCAGTAACCATTTCTAAAACTTTATTGCGAACTTCAGAGGAACTAATTAAATCTCCACTCTCGAATTTTGGCAAACGACACAATTGAGTGTTCAAATTATGTTCTGTAAAGAAATTCTGAAGCGGTTGATCATTCTGAATCTGATCATAACCGAGAACAATATAATCAGGATTTATTTCAAGAATAACATCGAAGTGCTTGCTCCCTTCATTACCTAACCGAGCAAAATCAACAACACGAAGACCACTGAGAAGGTGCAATCGTTCAAGTTCATGAAAAATAGGCTTATGACCTTTGATGCGCTCAATAGAACTATCTCGAGCAAGAACAACGACAAGCTGACATTCAGGACAATTGGCGGTTTTACGAGCTTCCAATAAAAAGCGTAAATGAGCAGGATGAATAATATCAAAGGTACCAAAAACTAATACTCGTTTCTGATCCTTTTGAAGGGGAGGAGGAGAAACAAAATACTGACCTTCATCGAAAGAATCATTATCATCATTACAAGTCATCGCTAGTACCTCCGGAAATCATTTGCATACCGATATCTAAAACAATATCACTTTTATTTCTATTGTAAAAAAAGAGTGCAGAAAAACAAAAGAAAGAATTAAAATGAGGGCGTAGGGGAATTTGAAGTAGGATAAATAGAAAAAAATAATTGGTGTGAGGATTGGAAACGAGAAGAGTGACCTTCCTACACCAGACTTCTAAACCTTCACGAAGAAGTGTGTGCCTAAACCTCTATTTTTATTCATAATTTTTGTTCTAAACAGATTTATTACCTAGAAAATAAATAGTAAGATGAAAAGAATTAGAGCTAAGTGGATAGTATGAAACAATCAATAGAAGAAATCAAAAGAAAGATCTTACCAATATTACAACAATACGATGTTGTGAAAGCATCAGTCTTTGGCTCTCAGGTTAGAGGTGAGGCAGGTGCAAAAAGTGATCTTGATCTATTAGTAGAGTTCTCAGGTAAGAAAAGTTTGTTCGATTTAGTTAATTTGAAATTTGCTTTAGAAGATTTACTACAATGCAATGTTGATGTTCTAACATACAATTCCATTCATCCATTAATTAAGGATACAATTCTCAGTGAAGAAGTGGTTATTTATGGTTAAACAACCAAAAATTTTCATTCAACACATGCTTGATTCCATTAATCTAATTGAGAAATACCTCAAGGGAAAAAACAAAGAAGCATTTCTTTCCTCTGAACAACTACAAGATGCGGTTATTCGAAGGCTTGAGATCATCGGTGAAGCAGTGAAAAATCTTCCTGACTCTATCATCAAAGAGTACTCGGACTTACCATGGAAGCAGATCGCTGGCATGCGTGATATTCTAATACATCAATACTTCGGAGTTGACCTTGACCTTACTTGGGAAGTTATTCAAGTTGAGTTGCCAAGTTTAAAGTCAAAATTAGACCTTCTGATTAAATCTATTAAAGATTAAAATAGGTCATAACCTAAACTATCATTCTTTTACCTAAAGAAGAAGTGAGTACACGAG
>DAOUWQ010000389.1 GCA_030667035.1 Candidatus Heimdallarchaeota archaeon
AATCTAATTTGTTAATTGAATTGTCTGACAGTGTCTATCAGAAATGAATATTTGTGATTCAAAATGTCTATGCAGGAAATAATTGCTAAAAGAATTGGTATAGTACAAAAAGGTACGCCCGTTCCACCTAAAATTGACAATGAGGATGCAATTAAAGCACAAAAAGAACTTAATAATATACTCAACAGGAATGATATCAATTCGAATGCCCTTCCATCCAATGAAGGGAAAAATCTCACAATTTTTTTGCATGGGTATATTGCATCAAAATGGTTGTGGATTGATCCATTCTACGGAACTTTTGGTTGGTTGAAAGATCACAAAAATGAACCAAAACCAAGAAATTATGGTTGGCATCAAACACCGCCACCACCACATATGTTTATTCCTTTTGATGTTAGTATTTCTCCGACAGTATATCCTGAAGGAGTATTTATTACCCTTATGCGTGAGGGACATGAAGTATTAGCATATTCACAACAAGATGCTACAGGAGATATTGATATTTCAACTAAGGAATTAGAGATTATCATAAATGGTATAAAGAAAATTTATGGAAACAGACGATTGGTACTTGTCGGGCATTCACGAGGGGGAATTTGTATTAGACGATACTTGGATTTATATACAAATTCAGAAGTAGAAAAAATAATTACTTTATCGACTCCTCATGGTGGCTCTCAATTCACCAATATAAAAATGCTAAAGGAACCAGCTAAAATTTTTCTAAATAAATCCAATATCAAAGGTATTTGGGATGCTTCAGGCAATAGAGAAGTGAGAGATTTATTTTATGAACAAATGGTGCCTAATAGTGAATTCTTACTGAATCTAAATGATAGACAAAAATCAAAGGGCATTGAATATATAACTGCAGGAGGAACCAATGCACATTATGCTCATATTTACACTTGGTCTGTTACTCAAAAAGTAACTAAAAGTCTGATGACAGATATCTTCAGCTATCAAATAAAAGAAAAACTACAAAATGTGTCTGGAAAAATTGACCAACAATGTCCAGTGAAGAAGGATGAAGCTAAGGAAAAAACACCTATGTCAAAACAATTCCAATGGATAGCTTATCCAAAAAGAGTAATGACATTATTTGAGAAAATTAAAGCACCAGAAATTAGAAATGGTGATGGAGTGGTTTCATTACAAAGTGCAACTTTGAAGGATGCTACAAGAAAATACAAAATTGATGCAAACCATGAAGAAATCGCAGTAAGTGATGATACAAAGAAATTGCTCTCAAAAGAGCTCAAATTAACCAAAAATAAAAAATAAGAAATTGATAGATTAGTAATTACAGTTAAAAGTTAAAAAACACTTGAATATGTGGGATAAGAAATGAGTACAAGTAGTCCAAAAGCACAAGGAGAAAATGTTACTCTCAAAGAGAATAAAAAGAATATATTTATCGAGTGCAAAGATTTGATTAAAATCTATGCTGATGAAAAGAATAGAGTGAGAGTTCCAGCACTTCGTGGATTAGAAATGCAAGTTACTCAAGGAGAAATTTCACTCGTAGTTGGACCTAGTGGTTCAGGCAAATCTACTCTTCTTAACATCCTTGCTGGTAATCTATTACCCTCAGCTGGATTAGTGAGAGTAGGAGATACTGATATTGCAAAATTCACTCGTGCTAATATGGTCGACTATAGAAGAAAACGTGTTGGAGTTGTTTGGCAACTTCCACAAATGAATCTTATTTGGGAACTTTCTGCCTCACAAAATATTCAAGTACCAATGAGAATTCTCGGTATGCCTCGAGAAGAACGTATGGCTCGTACCCGCGAGCTCCTTGAAGAGGTTGAATTGCTTGATAGAGCTCATCATAAACCTACTCAGTTATCTGGAGGAGAAATTCAGAGAATCTCTTTAGCAGTTGCACTTGCCAATAGACCTGAACTAGTTGTTCTTGATGAACCCACAGGAGAATTAGATTCACAAACTTCTACTAAAATTATTGATTTCCTTGAAAAAGTTAACAGAGATCTTGGTATTACCATGATTTTAGCTACTCATGATCGCAGATTAATGGCACGCGGTTATCGTACGATGTTATTGGTCGATGGACGCATAACTAGTGTTAGAAGAGGTTTTGTTAATCCTGAAAAAATACCTGTTTTTGTTGATGCTTTTGGTGCACTTCAAATACCTCTAAACCTTCGGGAGGAGTTTCGATCCCGCGAGGATATAGTATTAAGTCGTGATTCTGAAGAAGTTTTCAAAATATTTGTACCTGAAGTCGCAGAGGAATAGAATGTAGAAATACGCCCCTTTGGTCTCAAAAAAATGGGACCGTGATTTTTCCCTTTTTTGTTAACTCACGCAATATGCTTTTTATGTACCTCAAAGTCTATTTTTGTGGTGTTTATATTATTTTATTTTTACCTCTAATTGCAGTCACAAGTATTTGATTGATAGAGTATTCGGATGAATCTAAAATGGGCATTCTCTCAAAATTGTTTAAGAAATTCGATAAACGGGTCAATATTGCTATGTGTGGGTTAGATAATGCAGGAAAAACATCTATTCTTAATTATTTGAAAAATGGTGAACCTAGTGAAAGCATCGCAACAATGGGAATTAATTTTGAGAAACTAAAATTAGGTAAATTAGACCTTTCAATTATGGATTTAGGAGGACAGAAAGTTTTTCGTCAGTTTTGGCCTGGATATATTGAACGAGCAGATATACTCATTTTTGTTCTTGATTCAAGCGATATTCAGAGGTTATCTTTATCGAGAGAAATTTTCCACCAAGCAGTAGAAAATTATTGTACTCCAAACATTCCCATATTGATTTTAGCTACTAAACAAGATTTGAACAATGTTTGCTCTCTTGCATATATTATTCAGAATTTTCATCTCACAACAATGTTTGAAAGAACAATTCATGTACAAAAAACAAGTGCACAAACAGGATTAGGTATTTACGAAGCATTTCAATGGATTCATGATCAGATTCTTTCCAAAAAATCACGTCGAGCTAATCGCAACGTATCCAGAGCTGTTACTCCAAAACCCACTTAGAAAGATGAAAGAGTTTTTTCAACTATTTACT
>DAOUWQ010000187.1 GCA_030667035.1 Candidatus Heimdallarchaeota archaeon
CTACCTTCAGAGGCAAGACCAGCAAAACAATATCTAAGAACACTATGATAATGTGAAAATGAGGGGTCGTCATTCCGTCCAGGATACCATTCCATCGGATAAATAATTGCCTTGCATATTTGATTTCTAGTTTCAGGCTCAAGTATACGAAGAGCTAAATGATAACCTCCTTCTGCATCTCGCTGTCTAACAGCAAGAATTTGGAAATCTACAAACTGCGGTTCTCCGGGTGTTTTTTGGAGTGTCTCGAGACTTTGTGTAATGTGTTCCATACTATCGACTCCAAATATTACATCCGATATTGCTGAAAGCTAAAGTCTTTCTTTGTTTAGGCTACAAATTCAACATCAAAAATAGTTTTAAGATGATCAGCAAAAATAGTTTGTAAATCAAAAGCACTTGCCATTGTTGGTAAGTCTTCAACAAATTCCTTAACACCTGTTTCTACTTCAACGAATAATTGGAGAGATTTGAGCGCTTTTTGTAATATTTTATCGCTATCTGCTATAGAATCGAATGCACCTTTATTCAGAAGATAGATTTTATACAACCAGATATTAGCAGCGAGATATTCTCGATTCCCTAAAGAAATAGTACATCTTGCATATAGCTGTTGGGTTCTAGTTTTTTTGTCTTCCGCAACAAGTAAAACCGCAATGCCATAAAGAGAATCTATAGACCTTTGATAGTAATATTGCTCATCTTCAGATAATTTATCATATTTTTTCAGTGAATTAAGAACTTCGGTGAATAATTTACCTTTACTTTTTACTATTTTATCTGGTGATGTTAAAACTGCAGATTTCAACAATGAATGCAGTTGTTTGTAGAGGTTAATTCTTTGTTGTAAAACCAAATCACGGGCAAGATTTGCTGCGTCTGTAAAATGAGATGAACTTTTTCTAAATTGCCATGAGTTCAATGTTCTAACACCTTTAGAAAAATTTCTCTTAGCCAAATCTTCTGCCGGATAAAGAGTTTCCTTATCCAATAGTAAAGGTGCACCCGTTCGTTCTGATGTTAGCAATTTCACTATTGCTTCTTGATGAGAATCATTTTTACTTATAGTTACAACTGGGTCTTCGGAATTATATCGTTCCGATTCAATTTTTTCCATATTTTCCTTTACAGCAATTAAGATTTCTTTTTGTTTTTCTGACATCAAAGATTCAAACCCTGAGTTTAGTTCTTCTACAATTAACAATAAAATGGTAATTAGAAGTTAAGACTATTACACACAAAAAAAGATTATGTCTTTAAAAGATAATTACTAGACTCTAACGAAAGTATTCATCGGAAAAATCTATTGATTAGTTACTGCTCACTCACAATTCATTTGTAATTAATCTGACCTATTTTCAGCAAGAGATGAGAGAATAGTTCCTCGGGTTAATAGTAATTGAATTTTCTCACTTTTAGGAAAGCGGCTAGCAATTTGACGTAATTCATTCAAAACTCTTTCAAGCTCTTCAAAACGTTCTTCTCGGGCAAAGGTCCCAATTACACTTGTTAATGCTTGAGCAAACTCATACTGAATCGCTTCGTTATCTTTGGTTTTGTTTGCAAACATACGCAATTCAAACAAGAGCTTATCGCAAGTAAAATTATGTCTATCAGAACAAAAACGATTTATTGCATCTGAATAACTTTTTGCATATTGTACTGCAATCTTATCATTCTTAGGATGTTTTTGAAGCAAAGCGCGAAGTCGTTTTAGAAGTGTAGATGTTCCTTCCACATCCCAGGAACCTCTTAGATAGAAAATCGCAACCGCATACGCTTCAGCTAATATTTCACTCAGGGATTCAAATTCAAAGTTCTTTGAGTAAAGGGAAAACAATTCATCAAGAACATATAACATATCAGCAAAAGCTTTCCGTTCACCAAACAGGCGGATTGTTTCTTTCAAAGATTTAGCTAACAAATCACGTATCTCTTTGTTACGTGGGTGATCGTTGCTGAATTGTAAAAATTCCTTCAGCCATTTGTAAAATTCATCAATTTTTTGCTGAGGAGCAAAATGGATTATCAAATCACTTAACTCTCGAGACCGAGAGACAGCTAAGTCCTCGGGGGCCGTAATGGTAATATCATCAATTCCGGAAGGAGTTTTCATGAATCACAATTCCAATTCGCTTTAATGAGTATTGGAATCAGCTTATATTATATTTTTCGAAATATACCGAATAAAATGACAAAAAAAGACCGAAATTCATCGCAAAATGATGAATGGAACTACTCAATTAAGAAATCTTGACCCTCTTCTATTTTTTTCATTAATTCTTCTTTTGTGCCAGAAAATTGTTCGAGCTTGGCAATAAAGACATTTAGTGCTTCTTCTTCACCATCAAACATTACTAAAGGAATATTTATTTCTAAACCATTACTTAGAGTAATTTTTTTGAACTCATCTTCATTTTCGCTCCCTTCTCTTTCTTTTAGAATATCATCTTGAGTGAAACCATAATAGGTCATTTCCCACAAACTATGAATCAAAATTGCTTCAAGATCATAATTAGCAAGTGTTTGTTGATGAACATCCAAACCCAACCATTTTTGCCATGACATAAAGGACATCCCAAAATGTTGCTCATCCTCAATATTAAAACCAGTAACCTCATTATAATCCACGGGTTGCTTGGTATAATCCTCAGCAATGTGTACTATAAGTAAAGTAATGTTCTCCTCGGCAGTTTCTAATGGCAGTTCCTTTAGTGTTTTGAGAACATTGTCGAATTTCTCACCATTATGATTCATATCAGGATAGATTTCGAAAAATCGTTTTTCAATTGAAGCCCAATCAAATTTGTCAACAATGTCTTTGAATAACATGTGTTATCAACAATCCTTTATGTTTTCAGTTATTTGAGAAAAGCTACATGGCTCAATTATAAGCCATATAGTTTAGAGTATTTATCTTTAGTATTTTCAATAAAGTACTTTGCGGAGAATTCCTTTCCGGTGATGTCCTTGACCATATCCAATGGATCCTGAAGTCCACCTTTATTGCGAATGTTCGTATTCAGCCAATTATGAATAGTGACTATTTTTCCAGCGCGTATTTCATCACGCCAATTTGGAATATCTTGCGCCATTTTTGTGAGGAATTGAGCATTATAATAACTTCCAAGAGCATATGTGGGAAAATAACCAAAATATTGCCAAGCCCAATGTGTGTCTTGTAAGCATCCTTCTGCGTCGTTTTCAATATCAACACCAAGATAGTCTTTCATCTTACTATTCCAAACAGATGGAATTTCATCTACAGTTATTTTATCTGCAAAAATATCTTTCTCGATTTCATAACGAAGAATGATATGCATCGAGTATGTCACTGGGTCAGCACGAATTCGTATCTTTGTTGGAGAAACTTTGTTAATAGCATGGATAAATGGTTTTAACTCTACATCAGCAAATGTTTTTCCAGTTAATTCTTTGAAACGCGGTAAGTAAAATTCCCAGAATTCATCACTGCGACCAATAATATTTTCGATAAATCGTGCTTGCCCTTCATGCATTGCACTAGAAGATGATTGGCCTACAGGTTGGTATTTGAATTCGGGTGGATAGTTTTGCTCATAAATTCCATGGCCCGTTTCGTGTAAAGCAGCATAGAATGCTGGAGTGAAATCTTCGGGATAATATTTTACTGTAATTCGAACATCATCATAGTATCCGCTTGTGAATGGATGAACAGCTTCATCTATTCTTCCTCCCTCAAGATCATAGTGTACTAATTTTGCGATATCAAACATAACTTTTCGTTGGATATCAGTAGGACAGTGTCTTAGAATGAGCGAATCATCAGGTTGGTTTGGTGAATCAGCAATTGCTTTAATAATAGGCACCAAACCTGCTTTTGCCTCTTCGAAAATCTTATCGTATACTTTCTTGGAAAAACCAAACTCATTATTATCAAGCATAACATCATAGGGATCTTTATCGGAATCAAAATAGTGGGCTTGTTTCTTCTTTAAATCAATCATTTTTGCCAGGTCTTTCTTAAAAATAGAATAGTCAGATTTTGTCTTAGCTTTTTTCCAACTCGCTGTAGCTATTGCACCATGCTTCGTAAGTTCTTGGGCAAATTCAACCGGAATTTTTGCATACTTATCATAGTCTCTTTTTATTAATTCTACATTCCTCTTTTCGAGGGCTGACATGTCATCAAAATTTTTATCGGATTGTATATCATTAATTAACGTACCAATTTTAGGGTCAGTGGATCTTTTGTGAATTATTCCACTTAACATTGCTAATTGTTCTGCTCTTTGTTGAGTGCCTTTCTTTGGCATTATAACTTCGAAATCCCAACTTAGGGTTCCGTTTATGTTTCCTAAAATTGTGTTCTCTTTATATCGCGTCAATAATTTCTTGTATGAATTCATCAAGTACAATACTCCACATAGATTATATTTTGATTATATTGATGAGATGCTATTTTAAATATTTAACCTACTCTTAGAGAAAAAAATTGATATTTAATAAGAAACTCTAGAAATCATATAATTTAGAATATTTCTTACTTAAATAATCAATGAAAAACTTTGGACTTGCAACTTGCCCGGTGATATGTTTTATCAAATTGTGGGGGGACTTTAACCGTCCATAATCATAAACATTGGTTCTAAGCCAATCAATAATAATTTTAACATTTCCTTTACTTAACTCAGTTTCCCATAAAGGAATATCTTGCTTCATCTTCCACAAGAGCTGTCCACCATAAATATTTCCAAAAGCAAAATTTGGGAAGTATCCAAAAGC
>DAOUWQ010000240.1 GCA_030667035.1 Candidatus Heimdallarchaeota archaeon
ATTAACCAGACTGTTGGACATACCAAGAGGGTGATAAACTTCTTCTTTCATAAAATCAGCAAAGGTTTTTCCGGAAATTTTCTGTAAAACATAAGCTACTAAATCGAATCCAGCATTCGAATACGATATTCTACTCCCAACAAGATATTTTTGCCAGCTATTACTAATTTCTTTGATATATTCTTCAAATGAATAATATTTTTTCTGATTTGGTTTAGCTAAGAAAGTATTATGTTGAAATCCAGCCCAATGAGTAAGCGTCTGTCTAAAAGTTATATTGTTTAATACATCTACACCAAAACGAGTATTCAATGTAAATTCTGGATAATGCTTTCTTAACGGATCATCAAGGTTAACTTTTCCTTTTTGCATTGCTCGGAGAAAAGCTGTCACTGTATAAGCTTTTGATAATGAACCTATCATAAAAAGTGTATCAGCAGTTACTTTAGTTTTCTTTGAGTTGTCTGTGTAACCAAATCCATCTGACCAAAGAATTCCTTATTTATCTACAATTGCTATTGATATTACAGGGTTTTTATATTGTTTCATTCCTTCTTCAATGTCTTTAGTGATTTCTTGTTTCAACTCTTGGATATTTTCAAATGTCATTCTTTTTGCTTCCTAGGTTATGTTGTTAAAATTTCATTAACCAACTGACTAATTCCTTATCAAAGGAGAAATTCCCATGACCTCCTCCTTCAACTCGAATATATTCAACATTGTAACATTCCTTTATTAGTACCTCGATAAATTCATCAGTGGGTCCGATTGCCACAGCATGATCGTCGGTTCCATGCATAACAAAATAGTCTATATCTTTTGATTTGCCAATGAAATTTCGCATATCATCTTCAGGGATATTTCTATCTTTTTTGAAAGCATATCCTGCGATTATAATGGCTTTATCAAAATATTCAGGATATTTGAAGGTTAAACGCCATGCTCCGTATCCTCCCATGCTGAATCCAAATGCATAGGTTTCATCGATTTGAAACATCTCTTGCATTATTTTTAGAATATCTACAGAATCTATTTCGGATTGTCCTTTATATTCGTCACTTAATCCTCTTCCTCTGGGACCGAATATGATAAATCCTTTATCACCAAATCCTTCTCCAGCCATTTTCACTGGGAATAATTCATCAACACCACTCCCATGAAAAACCATCATAAGATTGTATTTTTCCTTTGGATCAAAATCATCAGGGAGATATATAGAATATGGTTGAAGTTCATTATCTGTTGGTGAGAGAAAACTTGCAAGTAGATACCCACCTTTTATGAAAATCGACTTCTTCTCTTCAATTTCCTTGATTAATATGGGCAGTTCTTCAAATTTCTCCGCAATTGTTTTTGGGTTATCCCGATTTTCGAATTCATTGATTAATTGATTTAGATGATTTATTCTATAACGAATTGAATAAATGCTATTATTGAGAATTAGGATATCTTCACCCTCTAGATTTTCAAGTTGTTTTTCATAGGTGCTTAGTAAATCTTTGTCATAGATAAAGCATGTTTCATTCCAATCTTTTGCTCCCTCAAGTTTGAATATCAAATTCAAAAGACCACTAGTTTTTGAAGGTAAAGAGATAGTATCTTCAATAATATTTTTTCCTTTTTTCAGCTGGAGAGATTTAACCGCTTCAATGACAGCCTCTTCCTTTGAATTACTGATTTTAATTGTAAGATCTTTTGCAATTTCTTTATCTGAATAGATTACGTACTTTATTTTGAATTTTCTTTCAGCGAGTAAACGATTCTCCAATTCACCTGTAAGTTGAATTTTAGAGTTTTTGGATTGCTTAAGATGTAATGGAGCAAATCTTCTATATTTTGTCATTTCTGAGTCATAATGACCTTCTGGTATATATTGTAAAAGTGTTTTAGATTGATCATCATTTTGACTTGTATAAATAATATTTAGTCCTCCCGTTCCATCTAGTAGAGGTCTAAATGGTTCTAGAAATGACCAAGGAATTTTGATTAAATAGTTTGCTTTTTTCTCACTCTCAAAAATATCTATTTTTGGATTTAGAAATTCATGGTTTCGTAAATAATATTTTCCTGAATGATTGATTAACTGTCCAAGCGGTTTTCCACTTATGACTGAAAATCCCAATCCATAAAATCTGTTACTATCTACACAATCTTCAAGTTCTTCTTGACGTGGTAAAATAAAATTGATAATAAACCCATCACCATATCGCCAACTTCTGTTTCCATCTTTGAAATGTAAGTCTCTTACTTCTGATTTGATGATTAAATTCTCTTCATCAAATGAGATAGATAGATCACATGCTGGATATTCTTTGGTCCTATGTCTGAGCTGCAAGTCTGTCCATTCATTTTCATTTAGTGTTATTTCTTTTTCTCTTTGATAATCTGCTAGTTTATTTCTAAACTTCTTCACAAATTGATCATACTTAGAATCATCACGAACAACATTATACATTGTATCAATTGCGAATTCAATAATCTCATTATATCCTTTATCAATTATTTTCTTGAATTCTTGATACAAGTCCTGCTCTTCCGAACTCAATTTCTGTGATAACTCTAAGCCAAAAAGTTTCTCCAGAAGGCTAGGATGTTTCTTAAAAATAACAATTATTTTTTCAACAGCAATCCAATACGATTTTTTTTCAATTAAGTCGTTAATTTCTGATAGCATAAAATAACCTCAATTAATAATCCAATTAATAAATTCCTTTTTTTTTGTTCTCGAAAAATTAAATATAACCTATAGCACTATCGGCTGCTACTAAGGCTAATACTTTATTTCTTCGTTCTTCTGGATTCTTAGTTATTCGTTTAGTATTTTCTTTTTTGTAGTTCATTTTTCATCTACCTGAGTTAATTCTTATTTATTCTATCTCATTTCTATTTAAAAGGCAAATTCACAATAGGAAGTCTCAAAATGAGGTCACATAATGTGACTAAAAAAAACTAATAAAAATATGAAAAAGTTAGAAGGGTTATTTTTTTCTAACTTTCTTTCTTATATTTAGACCATTCAAAATTAACACTAACGGAATTACCAAAGCAATTGGCAAGAAAATAGCATAACTAAGAAAAATTTGCTCGGTACCAATTGCGTCCAAAATGTAATTTTCTAAAATAGCAAAATATGGTTCCCCATCCGCATCTGATATTGTAGCAGTAAAAGTAACCACTAAATCATGCTTTGGTATTGCAATGATTCTTTGTCCGTATTTTCCCGCTGCAGCAAATGCATCAAAGATTGGATGAGTCCACCATTGATGACTATAACCCCAATAATTACTTAAGGCCCACTTGGTCGTTGTACAATAATTAACCCATTCATCTGAAACGATTTGTTCATTTTCCCATGTTCCATTATTTAAATAGAGGTAACCAATTTTGGCAATATCTTTTGGTTCAAAGTATATTCCATGACCACCAAAATTGATGCCTTGTTTATCATATAACCATGTGTAATGAGTTATTCCTAATGGATCGAACAATTTCTCCTTAGCATATTCTGATGTCGATCTATTTGTAGCAATTTCCAATATTGCTGAGAGAAGGTGTGATCCTCCTGTATCATAGTTGAAGATGCTACCTGGGGTAGTAGCCATAGGTAAATCAAGAATATATTGCACTTGATTTTGAGCATTCATCCATCCTGTCCAAATTGCATCATCTCCAGGATAATCAAAACCTGTTGACATCATCAATAAGTGCTTTAATTTAATTGATTCCTTTCGTGTATCAATATTAGCAATTTCTCTATCGGAAAAATAATCTAGTACATTTTCCTCAACACTTTCAATAAATCCTTCCTTTATTGCTATTCCAATTAAAATTGATGTTATGCTTTTAGTGATTGACCATAGAGCATGAACATCATTTTCACCAAAAAGTCCGAAATAGGCTTCCTTAACAATAAATCCGTTTTTTACTACAATTATTGAATCCACATCGGAAAATTGATGGTCTTCATTCCATTCTTCAATATAATCTACAACCGGATTAAGAATTGCACTTCGCATATTTTGTTGTCCTGGTTGTGATGTTTGCCATTCCTCAGTTGGCCAGTAACTACGTGAAGCTACTCCAGAAACATTATTTTGGATAAGAAAGGAATTTAATAATATCACTAACCATAATAAACCAATAGTTTTCTTGCTTATAATTAATGCTAACTTTGGCATATTTTAACTAAGTTATC
>DAOUWQ010000356.1 GCA_030667035.1 Candidatus Heimdallarchaeota archaeon
ATATCGGTTTTGGATAAATCTGCACATATTCCATGAAGATTAAAATCCATTGTCAATTTATCTAAAACTTCTTGGTCAATGTCAACTATTGCTACCTCAGTAGAGGGATCTTCTGCTAGATCTCTTGCAATAACATTTCCTACATATCCTGCTCCTAAAACAACAACTTTCATATCTGAACCTCTAGAGATATATGATAATAAAAGTAGATGTATTTAATAGATTTTCAGTCGATAAGTAAACCTAAATATTTCAATTTAATCTTTTGTACTTGATGTTCTTATTTCTTCAACATTAACAGGTGCAAATTCTATACTAGGTATCTTGGATAATTTTTGTTCTTCTTACTCTAATTCCAATTTCATATGTTCCATCAGAATTTTCGATTGTGTCCCAGTTATAGCTAGTTGCTTTTCTCGCTCCTCCAACACCATCGTTTCGACTTATTTTTATGAGAGGTGATTTTTTTTGATAGTCGAATAATTTAACAAATAACAAAAGATAAATATTAATTGTTGAATAATTCACAAAGTAGTTTTCTTGAGTGATACATTATGACTTTTAATCCAGATGATTTTGCTGTCAAAAAGCAATTTGGTAATTATTGGTTTCACATCCGTCCAGCAAAAAGTTCTGATGGAGATAAAGTTTGGCAAGGATATCAAGATGCTCCTCGAGATTTTTTTAAATTCCTAACTCCTATAACAAAAGAAGCTATTGATCACTGGTATCCCCAAGGAGTTGAGTTGGACTATAAAAATTCTTTACCAATTAATGTAATGCTTCTTGATGATTCTCAAAATGAAGTGGCATTTGCTGGTAATATGGCTCTTATTTTTTCTCAAAGTGGAAGATACAAACATAGAGCTCAAATGGGATTATCTGTTCTTCCTAAATATCAGAAATTAGGCATAGGTTCCTTTCTCACTCAACTATCAGTTGATATTGCTCAAGCAAAACCTGGAATTTATCGCTTAGAGCTTGAAGTTTGTGTTTCTAATCCTGCTCGAACGATCTATCCTAAATTTGGTTTTAAACAAGAAGCGATTTTACAAAAAAAATTTCTGATGGATGATGGCTCTTTAGATGATGTAATTATTATGAGTATAATCTTTAACGATAAGATTCATCAGCAAAAATAATACTGCGTGAAAGTAAGTACTTGAATTTGCTTTCCTTTCCGCATAGACCTTCTAGCCCTTCAAGAAGAAGTGGGTGCAAGAATATTATATTTCTATACTAGGTTTCTAGAAGCTAAGTGGATTTATACTTTTTCGCAAAACGAGAAAAAAAAAACAATTCTATTTATATTCATAAAATTTTTTAAGTAATAAATTGTTCAAATTAGTTACAGGGTAGTATTGTTATGCAATTCAAAATTTATGATGAATCAAGATTGGATGATCACATTGAACTTGTAAATGATGTAATAAAAGATTGGAAATGGATTTCTTGGTACGCAACTAAAGAACAGCTAAAAGTAGCTTATTCTCGAGAAGGTTTTACCCCAGATACTCGTCACTATTTGTATGATGGAGACAAGTTAGTTGCTTTTCTCAGTAGTGCAGTAGAAGAAGTTGATGATAATGGTGTTCAGCATGGTTCTATTCATAGACCATTTGTTCGTAAAGGCTACGGACATGTCGAGGATAAATTAATGAAGAAAACGTTAGACGAATTGAAAGCTCGCGGAGTAAAAGTAATTCGTACAAATCTTAAGCCAGGAATGGGTAATCTTGCTGAAATCCTTGAGAAATGGGGTTTTGGTGAAAAGGTAATCATGGATTACTCGGTAATATTCAGGATAGAAGATTATGTTACGCCAGATTATCATAAACCAGAATACTTGATTGATATCGATCTTGATGTGGATAAAGAATTACTAATCGAAGCAATTTGTAGTGATGGGAAACGAACCAAAGAAGAGATGAGTAAGCAATTAGATGCTCTTATTAAAAACAATAGAATCGTTGCAGCAGTTGTTGTTCGAGAGAATGATGAGCTCCTCACATACAGCTTGATCTATACAGGGAATAAACCAGAAAGAGCTTTCATGACTGCATTACCAGTTCTCAAAACCATCAATGAAAAGCACATCAATGACATTTTTACATTTTTAGTAAACAAGGCATACAAAGCTGGAAAAGTATTTCTTTATCATCAAATAACGAATTTTGATTTGAAAGATTTTTACAAAGAATTTGATCTGAAGTTTGTTCCATCATACAAGTATTTACTAAAACTTGAATAATCACAATTTAGGAAGGTGCTTCAATTAGTTATTCCCTTTCATTGTCATCTAAGTGTGTCATTATCGACCTGGACTTCTTGTCCTTCAAGAAGAAGCGAGGGCCGAGTGTCAAATGTGTGAAAATCAATCAATTAGACTTTTCTCTAAGTGAACTCAACATTTGATTTAATTTTGATTAGATAGGTTTAAATACAACTGCGATTTAGTTTATACTAAATGGTATCATTCAGTATGAACTAAATGGTGTGACTATAGCATGAATTCCCACGACTTCCAACCAGAAGAAAAGAAGAAATCCTTGTATACTTACTGGCACAAATTGCCATATTTCATAACTATTGATTCGTCAATACATTCTCAGGTTGAAGAATCGGAGGTTAGGAGTTTTATCATCAAATACATACGCGATGGAATTGAGGATGAATTTGGCAAGAAAAATAATCTTAAACGAAGGCATGCATTCACTGCTAAAGAACTGCATGCTGCATATTCGGAAAAATTAAAAGATCAGAAATATTCACAATCTAATTTTCATTTTCATATCAAGAGCCTTGTAAAAGATGGTTATCTTAAAGAGATTGTCAAAATCCTTGAAGGTCGACATTATAATACCTATTATGGGCGTACAGCAATTGCAATCATTGGTCAATATGATAACATACTAACAGCATCAACAACTCAAGATATGTTCGGGCCATTAAAGCAATTAATGAAAGAAATGAATCCTGAAATAGACCCTGAAACGATCAATCAATTAATAGATGAAAATATACTATCAATGCAGGATTTCTATTACCGACTCTTTTCCTGGGTGGAAGATAAGTATCCCTTTCTCTATAAATCAAAAGTCGATATTCAGAATTTTCTAAGAATTGTAGGTCATTATTCCTTCTTTCATACGGAGTTTGGAAAATCCTCAGAGAAGATTGGCTCTTTACTTGATTTGGACAAGATCATGAGCTACGAACGATACCCGATTAAAAAAGAAAAATCAAAATGAAATTTACAAAAAGGA
>DAOUWQ010000042.1 GCA_030667035.1 Candidatus Heimdallarchaeota archaeon
AAGAGAAGATGCACATCCCTTAGACCATATGCAAACTGTAGTCTTAAAAGGAACAGATGTAATATTGTTTTTCTTTTCGTTGGATAATCTAGAATCGTTTATCAATATTAAAAAATGGTATGAAGAAGTTAAACTATTCTATAAAAATTGGGAAAATGATAGACCACTCCTGATCCTATTAGGAAATAAACTCGATTTACATAGAAATGTCGAAGCTTTCAATGGGAAAGAATTAGTTGAAAGAATGGACGATTTTGAAAGCTATCATGAAATGTCGCTATTTTCAGGTGAAAACGTTGAAAATTTTTTGAAAGCGCTCTGTGATAAACTAGATGAACAATTCAAAAATCTGAAAGAAACACATGGTTTGTAGAGAAGTTTCCAGTGTTACAATTGAGGGTCAAATATTATTTGAATTCTTTTTTCACTAAAAATAGTAATCATCTATTCTAATTTTTGATATCCATCAGAGAGATCTCCCTAATGTGTTATTGATAAGTAAATGAGCTTTATTTTTATAAAAAATTTATAAGGTTATGAAACAAAGTTTGATGGACAATCTGTTGGATTAAATCATATTCTTAAAGATGGAGATATAGTCGAAATTTTTGCTGATTAATTATTTTTTTTCTCTTTATTTATGTTTTAACTTGATTTCTTTAACTTCTGTCTCTTTCTTTAATTCGTCTAACTTTGACTGTATAATTTCTAGTTTGTAATCCCTTATTTGCAGCCTTTCTCTGTTTGCTAGCTCTGCTTCCATAAGATAAAGAAGTGTCTGTTGTTGGTTACTTTCTTCCAAAGTATACACAATATTATCTAGGATAGAATCAAATTGTTCAAGAACATTCTCAACAGATATATTCTGAGAAGAATTTAAAATATCCAAGCTTACTGTTGAACGAATTAGATTCTGTAATTGAATTTTAACAGCTGGAGTCTCAGTCATTTTTTCTCGGAAAATCTTAGTTATTTGTACCAAGCTCTGTGTATCCATTAAAGAAATTTCTCTTGGAGTGATTTTTTGCCAAACAAAGATTTCAGCCTCTTCTAGTTCAAAGGTTTTCTTATGTTTAGTTTTAGCAGGGGATTTAGTTTCTAACTTCTGTACTTTCTCCTCTAATTCTTTCATTTTCTCTTTTTTACGTTCGTAATAAGCTCTCGACCTGTCTGCACTTGTTGCATGAATTCTTGGTCGTCCACCTTTGCTTTTTTTCTCAGACATACTTTCCACTACATAGTAATCTATAGTTAAATGTTTAAAAGGTTTTGTGATAACACGAAATGCTTTTTGTTTTGTTAGGAAGTTTTGTACTAACACAAAATTATTTTAACTAAATAACTTTATTTTTCAGCATTTATTTTTGGATGAACTCATAGTACTTCCTGATGAAATCATCCCAATGAGATAATTGTCCAAGTAATCGTTCTTGTTGTTGAATCATCTTCTCTGCTAACCTAATCAAACCTTCTTGATCAGCCAATTCCCTTGTTTCTAGCAAAAGATTTCTTGCGCTTTGTATGTCAAGATCTGTCATTGAGAATTGTGCTTTCAACCATAGTGTTAGGATTTGGATATTGGTTGCTTCTAGTCTTAGAGCATAGTTATTTTGAGATTTCGCTATTTTTGCTAGTTGCTCTATATGTTCTTCTAATTCTACTAGTACTTTTGTATCTCCTGAAATGCTGAATTCGATCATTAATAGTTCACACAAATTGTTCAAAGCGATAATTACATAGTTTTTGTTTTCAGGTTCTTCATCAGCTATACTTTCTAAGAGAGCTAAAGCTTTCATCCAGTCTCTGGGACGAGTGCTAGCTTTCAAAACTAAGGCTTGTGAAATACGAGCTATTTGATCAAATAGTGGATTAAAATTTGATTCAACTAGAACTTTGAGTTCTTCTAGATACTTGTTGTATGAAATCACATCTTTCTTGTCAATTGAGATTATCACAAGCAAAAATAGGGATTGAACCATACCTTTTATCCAAGGTATTTTCTTTCTCAATTGTAAACTTGTTTTAGTATTTTTCATTGCTAGATTAAAATTGCCTGTTGTATAGTATATTTTTCCTAATGATTCATAATAAAATGAGTTAGTCCAGATATTGTTGTATTGTTTAAAAATTTTAAAACTATCACGACCTATTTCTAATGCTTTATCATACTCTCCTTTATCATTTAATGCTGCGGATAAAGATATTGAAAGTAATGTTGAGATAAATGTATCATTATTCGCATTGGAAATCTCTATGCCTTCATATAGATACTCTACAGCTTTCACGATACTTCCACTATGCCAATCAATTATTGCTTTCATCCACAAAGCAAAACACTTTGAGCGAGGGTTTTGAGTAGCTTCAAAATCAGGTATAACTTCTCTAAAAATCTCTAGTGATTTATTAATTTCCCCCATAAAATAATAATTCAAACCGATAGTATATCTTTGTCCAAAAACACTTAAACCAATTTCTTTGTAAAGCTCAATTGATTGTTCAATATATTTTATTGCTTCTTCATATTTGCCAATCATTTGAGATTGCTGAGCTAATAAGCTATAAGAATTCGCTATTTGATACTTGTTTTTATTTTTTTTTGCTGTGCTTAAGCTATTATTCAAGTGCATTAAAGCTTCTTTATAATTAGCTCTGAAACCAAAGTTAGCTCCTAATTGAATATATATTTCATTCAAAAGATTTTTTTCATTTAGTGATTTTGCGATAGCTAGACTTTGATTTAGAACTTTAAGAGAAAGATCTAATCTCCCACTAAAATTATAACATTCACCTTTTTGTTTTAGTATACGCGATATCCCTAACTTATAATCCACATCATTAGATGTCAGTTTTTGTTCCAATAATTTTTCTGCTTCTTCCAAAATTTCAATAGCTTCATCATGTTTTTCAACTTCTCTAAAACATAGAGCTTTTACAAAAAGAGCTTCATTTAATAATAAAGGATTATCCATTTTATTAAGCTCTTCAATAACCTGTTCTATTATTTCCATTCTCTCTACCCAAGAACTTGATTTTTGGGATTTTACTTTTATAATTTTTATTCCAAGAACCGTTTCCTTTGTAAGACCGCCTTTCTGTCCAAAACCACTTAGTTGTTTATTCGCTTTCTCAAATTCACCATGATTGATCATTTTTTCAATTTGTTGCAATTCTTTGCTATCCCAAGTATACAACAATCCAACCCCATTATAGATCATGAAAATAATATATTATATCTAGAAGTAAAATAACGATTCGTCTTTACTTACATAAATATTGTTGAAAAAAACTAAAAGAAAGTTAATTTAATAGTAATTATTGGTCAAGACCCTTTCCGTCTTCTATTTCCTGCTTTTCTTCTAGAATTTTTATTTTCTCTTCCATTTCTCTTATTTTTGCTTTCTTACGTTCATAGTATGCTTTGTATCTTTCTGCATTAGTTGCATATTTTCTTGGGCGACCTACTTTCTTTTTTTCCCTTGACATAATAACCACTACAATACTGTTATGTGAGAAGAAGATAATAAGTTTTGTGTTAACACGATACCTTTATAAGTTTCGTCAGATAATATTGTGTTAACACGAAACTCTTATTAGAGTTTTGATCTACAAAAACAAAAAATGAGAGAATAAAAATGAATAATGGAGAAATAATGAAATTCACAAAAATATGGCTTCTAACATGTGCAATTATACAATTCTCTTTCGGAATGGCTTTTACATTCTTCTGGGATCTATTCTTTGCAGATTTTATCAAATTTCAATATACAGATCCAGCTTTACCACTCGTCTTTGGTACAGCAGCTTTCGGATTTTCAGCCTTATGCTTCTTGTCTTTCTTTCTTGGGAAAGACTGGAACTCAGTAAGAATACCTGTTTTAACTGAAATTATTTGGTGTGGTGTAAGTATACCTGCAATGTTGTACGCACAATTTAGTTACATTGATTTACATCCAATTAACTGGATGAATACACTTTCTTATGCACTTATAATGGTAGGATTTATCGTTGCCTTCATTCTACAAGTGAAAAAAGAGAAGACTGAATCAATTTAAAAAGAAACGAAAGATGAGAAATCACTGGAAAAAGTGAGAGTTATGGTCGAAGTTTTCCTTCGACTCTTTTTATTTTTTCTTTTTTTTTTTAATTGAATAAACTCTACAACAAGTTAAGAATTCATTCCAGCGTTGATATAATCATAATCGTTTGTTCCAAGTTTTTTGGAAATCATTTAAATATAGTTTACACTTATATTTTCATGCGTTAAGCTGTCACCAACAAAAACAATTCTTTTTTTAGTCTTTATCGACCCTGCATTTCTTTTCCAAATACGAGTGATAATCCCTCATTCTTTAATGAAATCGTAGTATTTCCGGATGAAATCATCACAATGTGATAATTGTACTAGTAATTTTTCTTGTTGTAATGTTAAACAGTCCATCAATCTAAACAGACCATTTTCATTAACTATTTTCCTAGTATTTTCTAAATAGGTTTTTGCTGAAATATCAGGATTTGACAGAGCAACCTATTTAACTAAGTATTTTTGAAAAATAAACACAATTAGGTCATATAGAGATCAGCATAAAAGGGTGTTTCATGCACTCTTACTGTCTCTATTTATTAACATTTATATTTCAGAATTGCTAATTTTAATTATGGGGTGGTTAATTTTAACATAAGAAGGTTTTATGGTTTAGTGCTTATTGGGCTTATCTTTTGTATAAGCAATAGTTTCAGTTTAGTGAGTGGAGAATATCAAGTAAGTGTAGGTGAAATATATCAATATGATATCATAAAGGCAGAAATCAATTGCACTTTTAATGGACATTTTGAAACTGGTTCAGGATATACAATAGATTCGAATCATTTAGAAGAAAATACTACAATCACTTTTGAGGTTATGTATGTAAATCCCTTAGATGTTACTTGGAATCTTTCTGGTGGTGGATTTTCAAACACTCATCTATCATATGAGAATGATATTAATTCATTTAAGAATCTTCTAACATATTGTTTCATCTTACCAAATATATTTGATCCAACTGATGCAGATATTGAAAATGGAACTGGACTAATTTTTTACAGTCCATTTATTGATCCAATTTTAGAAAATTGGGAGATAATCAAAAGCTCTGAGGATATTGTTGAGAATAAAATTGATAATCTAACAGATACAAAAATAACTTATGATTTAGATTCTGTTTCTGAAGACTCAGATTCAAAGCTCTCAATGGAATTTACATTTGGAGGAACAATTGATGGTAAATGGTCTAACAGACCAATAGATGCAAAATTCATGAATCATTTACTTATTGAATATGATAAACTAAAAGGTATTCTTCTTGGTTTGAGAATGAAATCAAGCATTGAAGGCTCTTTTGATTCCAATGCGGTTGATATTTCGATTTATTTTCACTCAGAAATAAAAGACTATGATATACCAGCATTTGCTAAAAGTGACATAACAAAAGTATCGGGAACTTTTGGAGAAGGAATACTAATTGGTTTAAGCTCGTTGCTAATTTTAACCGTTTCAGTTTCAAAGAGAAAAGAAAGTGAATAATTACTTTCTTCTTTCAATTTATATTTGAATAAATTCTATAATAAGTTCTGAGATAATATTAGCTCCTTTAGAATTCAAATGAAGATTATCTGTAAACAAACTAAAACCATACTCTTTTGATAGAGTATCAAAACTCTTTCTTAAAAGAAAGTGTTTAGTAGCAATTTCTTCGACCAAACGATGATTTGTATCATATTTTGGAGTAGATGGATTTTGGTCTAGAAAGTCAATCAATTTTTCATTCACAGGTAGATATTGAACTTTGAATTTCGTAGCAATTTTCTTTATTATCATTGAAAAATCAATAGTTTGTTTAAATGCAAGTGCAGATGGTTCTTCTCCTATATGTGGGATTGAACAAAGAGCAATTTTAGCATCTGTTTTTTGCTGTAATTCTTGAATGATCTTCTCGAGATTTTCACCAAACCATTCCTTACTTGCTTTTCTTGGCAAATTTAATCTCTCTTCACTTGTTTTTTCATTATATAATTCTATTTCGCGATGTGCATCATTTGAGCCAATCATTATTGTTATGAAATCTGGTTCGCAAGCAATAATACTCTCTATCCTTTGAAGAACGTTGTAAGCAAGTTCAGCATTCATTCCAGCGTTAATGTAATCATAATTGTTTGTTCCGAGTTTTTTGGAAATCATTTCAATATAGTTTACACTCATATTTCCATGTGTTAAGCTGTCACCAACAAAAACAATTCTTTTTTTAGTCTTTATTAGCCCCGCATTTCTTTTCATATAATTAAATGGATTATCTTTAGGATAATGGTGTATTCTCCACATTATACTTTGATAATAAATAAAAAATAATACCCCTACCAGCAATACTATCCCAAGAATTACTAGTAGTATAATATAAATTGGTTTCATCTTTACTCACCCTTGTGATTTATTTCTCAGCTATTTTCCCTTTGAGATATCATTTTCTATTTTATCTAATCTCTCTTTGATCTTTCTGTTTTCGTTCTGTAGCTCTTCTACTGTTTTTTCTATTGATTTTAATTCGCTACTATCTTTTGTTTTACTTAGGGTTCTCACGGCACTTTTTGTTCCTCGTTTGACATGGTGTAAATAAGTCATTTTCTCAGCCTGTTTTAGGCAAGGAATAAGTGATGCATCACCATAACTACTAATCGCTGAAATAGTGCTTCTGATCACACGATGAGATTTGTCATTGAGTAAAGTTTTCTCTAAAATTGCCTTAACTTCAGGATGGTTTTTTTTGAATAGCTTACCAACTTTGGCAAGATGAACTACTACTTCACGTCTATAATAATCACTTTCACCAACCTCAAAATAAGGGAGTAAAATTTCGATTGCTTCTTTTTTCTCTGTTGCAGCAATACCTGAAAGATATCCTCTTAGAACAATATCAGTCCAACTGCTTTCTTTTTTGGGCATATGATCAACTAATATTTTCAAAGAATTTTCATGTTTAATTTTACCAATAGAAGTTGCAGCTGCAGCTTCAACAAAATAAGAATCACAATTATCTAACATTTCTACCAATGAATTTAAAGCATTTTTCTCGTTGTAGAAATTTCCTAATGCTGCAGCTACTTTGCTTCTTACTCTACTTTCAGGTATTTTCACAGCATTGAGAAGTCCAAATAAAGCTAACTGCGTTTTCAGATTGCCTAAAATAGTTGCAATTTCAGCTTGCACACCCCAAAATTCCTCAGCTAAAATTGCTTTAGATAGAGCATCAACTGCTTTGATAGTTGCTTTTTTACCTAAAGCTTTTGCTGCACGTATCTTCATTATAACATTGGAACCATTATTCAATTGATGTATCCACATATCAATTGGTTTTTCGATTTGTGCATCCATTAGAACGGTATATTCTGGATCAAGTTCAATTGCAGCTGGTTTTTCTTCTACTGGAAAATAGAAGAAGTGGATTTTTTCTGTGATTTCATGAGAATGTTGTTTTTTAGTTCCATTTTGATCTATTATTTGAATAGTAAATGGAAATCGGAATACTTTAGGAGTTCCTTCAACATCTTGTGTTTGTTCAATTTTCACAACAACTTGTTTCTCTTCGCTATTGTAAGAGCATTTTATATTTACCTCTGGATAACCTGCTTTGTATAACCATTGATCAAAAAACCAATCGTAATCATTGCCAGTGATTACCTCGAAAGCTCTTTGAAAATCAACTGTCTCAATTGAGGTATAAGCATGTTGTGTTAAGATATAGCTTAACACTTCCCACCAGATTTTTTCTCCAACGAGATGTTTAAGCATATAATATCTCCAAGCTGCTCCGGGATACAAATGAGCATCAAAAACATCCATACCATACATCCATTTTGTTTGAACAATAGGTCGTCTATACTTGTTTTTATCTTCATTGAAATATGATTCTTGTTTTCCGAATTGTTCATAGAGATATTCATCTTCTCCCAAATCGAATTTTTTCCATTCATTTTGTAATTGAGTTGCCCCACCTTCATTGATCCAGCCGTGTGACCATGATTTGCAAGTAATTAAATCACCTATCCATTGATGCACTA
>DAOUWQ010000237.1 GCA_030667035.1 Candidatus Heimdallarchaeota archaeon
GCATTTGTTGTTGCTGATTATTTTGACGCCGTTGATGCTAAAATTGCTTCAATTCAAGAACTAGGTGTGCTTCCACAATTTAGAGAATCAGAAGTAGCCAGCGGATTATTGGATAAAGCAATTCAATTTTCAAAAACAAATAAGGTTGAATTATTAGAACAAGTGGTTTCATCCGTTGACCAATGGATAATACCAACTTTGGTAAATAAAAATCTAAGACCAAGTGAAATAAAAGCTGATAGAGAAATCTCCTCATCAAAAGAGGCAAAACTTATCTTAACAAATCTAAAGAAGAGTGATAAAATCAACGTTATTATGAATCAATTATTCTTCGAATCTGATAATAAATTAGAATCACATATGATTAAAGAGGAA
The DNA here is from genome assembly GCA_030667035.1 of Candidatus Heimdallarchaeota archaeon. Classification (GTDB taxonomy): domain Archaea; phylum Asgardarchaeota; class Heimdallarchaeia; order JABLTI01; family JABLTI01; genus JABLTI01. The sequence continues at coordinate 376 of DAOUWQ010000237.1, forward strand.
TCAGATTTAGATGGAATTAAGAGAAATGGTTTGATCGCCTTTGGTTCAGTTATTTCAGTAGAGAAAACAGAAGAACTCGAGTCTACTCTAAATGAACTCTCTTCAATAGATATTGAGTGGGATGAAATAGGAATCACTTTTGATTATTACATTTAAGGACATATCTGTTCCTTATTTTCCCTTTTATTTCAATTCGTTTTCAATATTTGTTATTGTTTTCCAGTAGGTTCTGATAATCTCATCAGGCCAGGAACGATACTGCAAGTAATGGTCTTTCAACCAAGTTATTGTTTTTCGATCACTAGTACTCCCAGAACCAAAATCACCATATTTTGTTCGTATTTTAGTTAGTTCCTTGAGAGATTGATCTCGAGCAAGAATTGATCCTGCTCCCACTGAGATATACTTTGCATCAGCTTTTGGAAGTATGATTAGTTTGATGTCTTTCATTTTAGGGTTGTCTTGCAGCAAAGAGCGCAATTTCCCTTTTGCTTGAAAATTATCCACTTGATAATCAGTAATACCTGGTGCTTTCTTAATGACATCTTCCAGCCCACGGAAAAAAGCATATGCTTCGGCTTCGTCCATTGACATGCCACTTTTATTGAAATTGTTGAGTACTTCAGCAGAAAGGACTTTTACACTCCAAGCGAGAGCATTCTTTTTAATAAAATCTGCGTGTGCATGAAGCTTGTTGGTTGTAGTGTATTTTTTGCTATCTTTAATACCAAAATTTCTAAACTTGATACTCATCTCTTCATCTATCGCACAAACACCGATAACCATTGGACCAACTATTAATCCTCTGCCAGCTTCATCTGCACCAGCAACAATTTTCCCTGCCAAAATCTTAACAACCAATTACTGAATATACTACTACAACATTCATAGATAATAAAAAAATTGGTTAACTATTTTGTTAACTTAGCGATAAAGTATCCTTGAGTATCGTGTCTATCCGGAAAGAAATACTGTAAGAGTTCAGAACCTTTGAAGTTAACAAGTCCTTTCTCACCAATGTATTGCGATTGTTCAACAACAGAAAGACGACCGTGATTAATTACTTCTTCAATAATTCTCTCATTTTCTGCGGGGTCAAGACTGTTAGTGGAATAGTAGATTGTTCCGCCTCTTTTCAGCAAACGATCAGCTTGAGCCATCATTTTATTCATGTTTCTGGCATTATTGAAAATCAAACCCTCAGTGGTATTATCAGAAACTTTTGGTCGAATGCCTATTTTTGAATTTGGTGCATGATAAATAATACAATCAAATGTCTCATTTCGATTGAATCTTTTTGGAACTTTATTGCTTTCCATTTTCATAATCTCAATCGGAGCATTTAGCAAACGTAATCGCTTAAGGTTGCTCTTAAATCTTACAAGTCTAGTATTTGAATTATCAACAGCAATAATTCTAGCATTGGATTTGGTATTATTTTGCCAGACATGTGTAAGTAGCGCCCCATGACCTACGGATAAATCAAGGACACGTGCTTGAGGTGCTAATTTTATTTCGGATCCCATTAAAATGCTAGGTATCATTTGTTCTATGAAATGACCACGAAGGTACTCTGTAACATTTTGGAAGTTAGGCAATACATATTTACTTGCAGTAATTCTGAGAGCTACTCCTCGTTTTTGATTGTCAATTTCATTTGAGTTCATCATTAAAACAGCATTTGCTACAATGATTTTACCCATTTTATCAACAATTGAAACTTCATCACCAATTTTTAGATATTCATGATCTTTAATACCCGGGGCACCAATGGCTCCTCCGATTAAAGCTTTAGCTGCAGCATATTTATGAACAATAATTTTCTTGGTTTTTTCAGCGACTTCATTTGGTCCTTGAACATCAACTAATACTGCGTCTTCAACATCGGGATGTCGTTTTGCGGGGATCTCTTTTTCATTTAGTGATTTGACGAGATCATCTGGGGTAGTAAGTAATGTATTCACTCTAATAGGTAAGGTGCCTGTATGTACTGTGAGCGATTGGATGATACTTTTTGCACGTTCAAACCCATAAACGAAGCTTAAACGATTAACTAAAGCAGGATTGAATTGATACTGATCTGCTACTTCATTGATGTGATCATTAACTCTTTCACTCATTTTGACATCTTCCTATTTGTGATTATTCGGAAATCAGATTATACTCTTTTAATTATTCCCTTTTGTTTATCAATTCAGAAATTAATTTTGGTAGTTGCAAACAAAAAACTGACTTGAATATAACAAGTATCTATTTTCTAATCTATTTAGTATAGTTTTTATCAGTGAAAAGTCCTTACTATTATGTTAAAGACTTTAGTGTCTAAAACTGGAGTGTTGAAAGTTGCCTACATTAAATCGTGAAAAGCTAGCAAAATTAATTACTTATTCTATTGGAAAGGAAATTCCACGAGATAATGCATTAAGAAGGTTTGTTGAAGAAGAGGGGATAAAGAAAAAATTCCAACCTCTAGGTTCATTTTATCTTAGAGGTGTGGATGTCGATGGTGTCATAGGTTTAGTTTTACCAAAGAAAGCATCTTCAGATGGATTGGATCACTATCTCTTCGTGTGGTTTTCCAAAAAAAATATTTCAGTAACTGAAGAAGGAGCTCAAGCAACTCTACAAATAAAGTCAGTTAACCCAATGCGATTCTCCTTAAGAGGTAAGCCAGATACTTTTGTTAAAGTTCTTGGAGAAAGCTCAATGATTCAAAGTATTCTTGTAGAATTAGTTGATGATTTAAAGTGCTTGGAAAATTTCACTATATTTAACAAAACAAGCTCTCAGAAAGATGCAACTATTGAAATCCCTGAAAATTTAATTGATTCGCGTTTCATAGTTCAAACTATGGTTTCTGATGAACCGACTTCACCCACTTATGGTAAGTTAGAGCGTATGGAAGTTACCTTACCTCAATTAATTGATTTAGCAAATTATTCCATGATGACAGGACTTAAGATGTTTGGTCCTATGAGTGAATTTTCCAATTTCTGTCCTCATTGTGGGAAAAAGTTACCTCATGGCAAAAGTGGTTTCTGCATTCATTGCGGAAAGAATTTAGAATAATTAGTCAGTGAACTAATTTATCTAATTTTTTTTATTTAGTTAAAAGTAAATTCATTTACATATTTTATTAGACTAAGATTTTCTCATTCATATTTAGCAAATTTACTTAATTGAATAATTGTAATGGTAAACTACTTAAAATAATACATTCGATTTTTTATTGACGAAATAATGGATGGAAAAAACAAATGAGATTTCAAACATCTTCAGTTTCAGGTTTTGCTAAACTAGCTAAATTTAAGAAAAATTCAAAGATAGTTGAAACACCAACCATTATGAAAATTACAAAGAAATCAGATGCATTTTTCTGGGAGATTGGCGATGGTAAAGATAGATTTTCACTGAATCTTCCTCCAAGATATTTATCAGCTGAAATATCAATGACTGAAGATTATGATTTTCAATTCATAGCAAATTTATTCATGCACAAATCTTTATCCGAGAATATAATAGAAAAGCAATTAAATAAAACACTAGAAACTCTCCGAAATTCCGTTGAAAGTTATTCAAAGGAAAAATCATTAGTAATTATTCAACCAACAAAATCGGAGCGAGTCTTTGAAAAGATTTTGAATGAACTGAATGATCTTGAATTACAAAATATTGCAATAACTAATCTTATACCATTTATCAATAATTCTCGTCAGATGGTAGATTTTATTGCTAATCTAAAAACAACACTTCCTTTTAACAGTTTATTATTTTTATTATCTCCAATACCTCATACTCATATGCCAATATTGTCCTATTTAGGGATAGATGTTTTTTCGAATGGTTTTGCTAATATCGCAGCA
>DAOUWQ010000096.1 GCA_030667035.1 Candidatus Heimdallarchaeota archaeon
AAGAGTTATTACAATAGCTAGAATGGTAAATCTTTTTTTGTTAGGAATAAATTTCAATTCATCCCAAGATTTTACTGGACTTTTGGTTTCAGATTCCTCATCCACAAGTTCAATTGCATCTGTATCAATTGTTTCTTTGAAATCATTATTTTGCGTTTCAGAAGTTTCAGTCAATCTGCTTAACCACCTAAGATTTATAATTGTAAGATTTAATCTCTGGTTTAAAGTTTTTAGTTATATATTGAATCAATTGCAAGAAAAAAGAACCGACTTGCATTAAATTTAAAGAGAATGAAGAATTCTCACTATATGTGTTGTGAGATACTTGGCTCAAATTAATTTTCTATTAAAAAAGTGGGATATTCAGTGTGTAATATTTGATTTAGATGGAACGCTAGTTGATACGCTAGACAAACATATTCAAGCATTTGAAATATTATTTGCTGAATTAAATGTTGATATTACATATGATGCTATAGCTGAGAATATGGGCAGAACTCCCAAGGATACTCTCAAATCATTGATGCCTGAACAAACTAAAGATAAAGAGAAATTAGAACAATTGGCTTCGAAAAAAGAGATAATACTCTCTGATTTGCTCAAGTCTAATATTGCCCTTTTTGATGGAGCACTTGCATTGGTAGATTACCTAAAAGAAATGGATTTACCACTATGTTTAGCATCCTCAACACCGGAATATAATGTAATGAAAATGTTAAAAGCTGTTGAGTTAGATCAACATTTCAATGTAATTATAACTGGTGAAGACATAACAATTGGCAAACCAAATCCTCAAGTATTTCTAAAAGCAGCTAAAAAAGCGAATATATCTCCTCAACACTGTTTAGTAATTGGAGATTCACCACATGATATTCAAGCTGCTAATGCCGCAGAAATGAAAATAATTGCTGTTAATACTGGAAAGCATGACCTTCACAAAATTGAAATAAAAAATGTTGATAAAATTATAACCTCTTTGACTGAGCTGCTATAAGTAGTAGCTTACAAGTCAAAAATGAGAAAAATGAAAATGATAACTTAACTTTTATAATAGTAATAATCATTTAAAATTGTAAAAACTCTTATAAGTTAGAGTCTTTTATCAAATATATTCAAAACAGAACTAATTGGTGAACATCATGGCTGGAAATCCAACTCTTGGCTGGGCATTTTTTGGAACATTACTGTGTGGTATTGTATTTGCACTTCCAATTATAATTGGCTATTATATCGTTCAGAGTATAATGAGTCGAGTCGAAAGACGAAAAGAAAAGGTTATAAAAGATCATACAGTTGTCTAAAAAACTGTATTTTTTTCCTTATTTTTTCTTTTATTTTAATTTGATTTGTTTTTATCTTTTTTATTTCTTAATTTGTACTTGTATTCTCCTAAGAAATTATTGATCGTCTAGATGTTCTTCTTCATCAATAAATGCACTTAATTGTGTTTGCTGTGATTTTTTCTTGGTTCTTTTTTTATTCGCAGTGTCCATTGATTCTTTTTCATCAGTAGATTTTGTTGGTAACCTTTTCAGTATCTCATCAATAGGTTCCATCGTAAGTTTATTTTTAATATCCTGTAATGAAATTTTGATACCAAATCCTTCCGATGCTCGCAGAATTTCTGTTATATAATGATCACGATCAATATCAGTTGCATATTTAGGATGTCTTGCTCGATCACTGATTAGGCCCGTTCCCGGAGTAATTACCCAAGGAAATTTATCATACTCTTTCCATTCTGTTATTGGATTCAATCCTTCTTTTTTCGCGAAATCGAGGAAAGCAAGAACCGCAGGCATTTTTGCTTTGTATTTACTTGGCTCTTTTTTAATTGGTGATAATACCATTGCTTTTTTTAGTAGTTCTTCAGTCGGCATATGTAAAATATCAGTAGCTAAATTAATTAGAAAATTAGTTGCTTTCTCAAGCCCTGTATCAATAAAAATGATTTTCTTTCCGTGTTTTTTACTCTTCTTGACTGGTTCTTTTAAGATAAGCTCTAAGACTTTCTTCTGTGAGTCTCGAGAGAGAAAAGACCAGTCAGATCTAACTGCTTCAAAACCCTTGATTTGCAGATGATCATCTAATAAACTAAAATAACTATACGCTTTTGCACGTCCTGGTTTGAATATTAATTTATAAGCAATATCTTCTAGCGTTAGATCCATAGCTTCTGGAAACTGCTTATTTAGATTTCTTAAAATTTTATCTGTTAATGAAAGTAATTTGTCCAGTTTTTTCTTTTTCTTAGATGGATTGTTTTCATTATAGACATCGATAACAAGACTTTCATCAAGAATTTTGATAAAAGCACTATCTGTGTCGCCATAAATAATTTCAACAGGAGTTATTTCACTGGAAATTTTATGGAGTAATTTCTCCATTCGAAGAATATATGTTCGTGCAATATTCGTTATTGCATTTCCCAGAGTAATTGAAAAAAAACGACTGCGAATATAATTATGCGCTCCGAACGTTGAATTTGCTACGATTTTTAGGGAATACTGCTCTTTGTTGAGGATTTCTTTTTCTCTAAGCAGGTTCAATTGTTTGGGACTATTTGATATTTCTGCTATTTTTTGTGTAACGTCTTTAATTTTACTTTTTATTTCTTCTCTCCTATTGATTAGTGTGGCTTGCATTAAAGAAAGGCATGATTGTGGTTTAGAATTGAACATCTCCAAAGGATCTACTATTTCAACTTCCTTAAATCTCTTTAAGGTCTCTCCACCAACATTGTGTGCTATACAAACTGAAGGATACATACTTCTGAAATCACTAATTATTACACCAATATGTAAAGTGCCTTTAGGAGTGAGAACAGTCCCACCAAAGTGAGGGTTTTTTTTCCGGTCAGCTGACCTTTGTGCAACATCTTTGTCATCAGGAGCTAGTGGAATGAGAACTCCTTTAAGATGACAAAAGCGCATTAATTCAAATTCACCTTGTATTCTTTCCGTGCTTGCAGGAGACTCTCCAGCAGGATATCCAGTTAATCGTATTACTTCAAACCATCCTTGAATGCCTAATTTCCAGAATAATTGATAGGTAAGATCGCTATCTCTAATTGCATATTTTTTTAGTAATTTTCTATCAGCAGTGTTTCTATCAAGAAAACCAGAACGCCAAATTTCTCCGGTTGTTCGTTGAATATTGATTTTCCCTTCATCCAAGATTGTTTCTGCAATATCACCTAGACCCTTTTTTCCGGAAATTGGATGAATGCCCCAAGTACGCGGAGAAATATCAAAGGATATTCTTCCTTTAATTCTAAACGTTCGATGCCTATTTGAGTAAAAAATTGTATCATCTCTAAATTGTGAGAGAAGTTTATTTTCAATGCCCAATTTGGTCATTCTTGCTAGTAAATAAGGGATGTCAAAATTGTCACCATTAAAAGTAATCAAAGCATCAGGTTGAATTCTTGCAATGTCATCAAGAAATTCCATGATGACTCTTTTTTCATCACTGTCTGTATTCTCTTCTAATATGAAGAGCTTTTTCTTATATTCTCTTGAGTCACTACCTAACGCGTAAGATATTACTGTAATTCTCTTTCCAGTTTCAGAAATGAGTTGCTGAATTGTTTCTGTTTGATGATCAACTTCAATATCAAAAGCCATCAATTTCAATTTATAGAAATAATCCGGTGAAGAAATATCCTCTTTATGAACAGGTTGAATATCTTTACATTTTGCTTCGATTATTATGTCATTACCAATTGACTGTGTTGTTGTTGCTTTTACTTTTAGAACATTTAAGCATCTGATATTTAGATCAAGAAGAAAGCGTTTGACAAAAGGTATATCAGCTTCGTGAACTTCAAATCCTGCTTGAAGGAATCTTTGTTTGATTGTCGGAGTTTGTTCTGGATGAGAGCCAAAAAGCTTAATTAATTGTATCTGCTCTCCGCCAAAATATCTCTTCATCGTAGCGGTTTCTGTATGATGAACCCAATTGCGAACTATTGGATCTGTCTTGACGAATTTATCCAAACCAGTTTTTTTCGTTATATAGAAATAAGGATGAAAATCTGTCACTTTAACTAAAATATTTTCTTTTTTGGTTTTTCCAAATAAGCGAACTGTCGGAGCAGATGCACTTTTATTAATTTTGTAATCTATATCGATTAACATAAAGTTAAATTCTGCATTTTCAGACATTTTCGTCACTCAAGGTTTAATGAAAAAATAGTTTTATTTATTTGAAAGTTTTGGCTATCTGTTTCAAATCCTCATCACTCAAAATGGTATCTGGTGAGATAATTAATTTGTAGATACATTCACGACATAATTCATTACCAATTTTTGCACCATAAATTTGTGATAAAACAAGCGAATCCTCGTATCGTTTTAAGGTAACTTTTATACCACGAGTTTTGATTTGATATTTAGTTACGGGGCACCGTAAAACATCCTCGCCATTTTTCTTTATACAAAAATCAGGACAAATCTCATTACCAGATCCTTCAAGAGCATCTTTACGTAAATCTGGAAGAATTTGAAGGACCATTTTATTTACTTCTTCGTGAAAACCAAAATTAGTTGTTTCAGTTTCAATAAATTCATCGCGATTCAAACAATAGGTAGTTCCATTTTCGAATTCTTTTTTCATTGGGCAAGGATAATGGAAAGAATATTCTTCTTCTTTTTTCTTATCAACAACGAATTCTAGTTTCTCACCAACGGATTGTTCGTAAATCCATTTGAAGACATCTAATAAACCATCAAGAGTTACAGCACTAGTACTGAAAACATTCCAAGGACGATTCATTATACCCTTTAAACCTAGTTTATTAATAACGTGTTTCTCTTTGATAGTTTTCTTAAGGTCTGATTTGTGACGAAGAATACAAACTGGAGTGAGTTTTTTACTAGTATTTTTTAGAATTCTGTGAAATTCACCTTTAACTTCTTCAAATCGCTTCTTGTCACTTGCATCCATAACAAATACAATAAGATCAGCAAATGGAAGAAGGGGAGTAATTTCTTCTCGGAAACGTTCTTGTCCGCCGAGGTCAAAAATTCTGAAATTCATATCTTTAAATGATAAGGTATTAAGAGATACACCTAACGTGGGTGCGGTTTTGAAGACATCGCCTTTCGTAAAGATGTTTTGTATGGTAGTTTTTCCAGCATTTGATAATCCACAAAAAAGAATTACTCTGGACTTTTCTTTACCCTTATCGAGCATACTGTATTATTTTATATAACCCATAAAATACCTTTCGATAGTGCACTTCTTTCATTCTGGTAATTAGATGAAGGTTCCACTTCTATTGAATAACATCTCTTCTTCTTTTTGTAAAGAATGATCTGTAGATTTCAGGTGATTCATCAAAAACTTCCTCAGCAATATAATTAATTATTCGCTGTCCCAAATCTTGTTTCATATGAGCGCGGTTATGAGTTATATAAGCTGGAGTAATGAATCCACTTCCATCGTGATAGGTTACAAGTGCTTTCTGAATATCTTTTAAAAATTCCTTCTGGGGAATCAGTGAATCAATTCGAATAGGAAGACCGCTTTCTTTTAGGATAAAATAGCTCAAATAAAATGATTGAATTTTCTTTTCTTGAAAAACTTCAGAAGCTTTCCAGATTTTCTTTCGGAGGTCACTTATTGTGGGTGTAAATTCAATTGGTTTAGTAAATCCTGTTCTGCCATTAGCAATAACACTTACAAGAGTGACATCGTTAAAAGGGAGTTTTTTCTTTTGAGCAAATAGATGCTTGCCAAGAATATCTGCTCGAGAGTCTTTCGAAACACCAACTAAAATTACCTCTTTTTCTATACACTTGGTTATCAATTTGTAGGCTGACTGGATAAACTCTTGGTACAGACTAAGAAATTTATCGATATAGCTTCCTTCTTCTATAGAGCTAATATCCTCAATTGAGAATCTTAAACTGTGGGGTATTCCTTTGTAAGCAAAATTGGTTATCGAACCATCTAAAAATAAAATATCTGGTTTTTGTTCCATTAATTGTAGCGCTACTTTAACCTCGAGTAAATCTCTAAAAAGTGCCCCATAATTTCTGGAATCATCTTCCATAGTTAGAATTTCAACATCATTTTCTTCAAACCAAATAGGATCTTTCCCTTGTTCAAAAATAGCTCCAGCAGCTCTAGCAGGCATTACGGTAATACCAATGAAATCTT
>DAOUWQ010000065.1 GCA_030667035.1 Candidatus Heimdallarchaeota archaeon
TTGAAGACCAACTAAACGAAAGTAAAGATGCAATTATTGCAACTCATAGTGCTTTATAATTCCTGAATCACGCTTTTGGAGACACAAAACAAATCCCTGATACACCAGCACCCTTCGTTCTACCATAAGAATTGATCCGTATTTTGGATCGTTCATGCGAGGCCTCGCAGAAGTCGAAGTAACTAAAAAAACAAGTCAAATTTGTTCATAAACAAAGTATTTAATATACGAACATCCTCATAAATCAATAGATTAAACGTGAAATTATGGTGATCTAATTTTGGGTAAAGTAATAGTGATAATTTTCGCAGCTGTTTCATTGATTATACTACCAATGTCATTCTACTATATAGGCGATACTTCCATTGACCCACCAGATTATACCATCGAAATTCAAGGCAATTTATATGATGCAAATATCGGAGATTTCTTTGGAGATCCAGGATTTTCCTTCTTCAAATTTTCATCCTCCGGAAGTGTTATTTTTACGCCTGATGCTTGGAATACTGCATTTACTAGTCAAGCAGTTTTTGGTATGCCCGCAGGGACATTTATGATGATTCTCTGGTATGTTGGCATGGGTGTAACATTATTAGGAATAATTGTAGCAATCTTTAAACCAAAAATATCTGGTATATTCTTTTTACTCGCAGCACTTGCATACGGATTTCAAGGAATTGTTTGGTACCTAGGAATGACTGCTGAGTTTTCGAGCACTCCAGGAGTAACAATATTTCCAATACCCTTGGGAGCATTATTCTTCTTGGTAACTGCTATCGTTGCTTTTACAACGAAAAAGAAAGAAGCCTACTACTACTCGCCGGGCTATTCATATGGCTATGGTAGACGGTAAGAAAAAAAATTGAAAAAATGGGTCCCCCCATTTTCTTTTATTTCTTTTACTTTTTTGAAGTAATTTTATTCTTGAATCAATTACTTTAAGGGAGTATTTTTATTAAAAAATAAGAGTTTAATGAATTAAATCTTCCAACCCCTAAATTAGTGAGTGATTGCAGTTTGACAGATACAAATGATGAGTCTATTGTTTACTGGCGAAAAACAAGTCTCTACCTAAATATTACCAACAAGTGTACGAATAATTGCGTTTTTTGTGTAAGAAATTATAAAACTGGTGTATTTGGATTTAGACTGAAATTAAAGAAAGATCCTGAAGAACAAGCAATTATCAGAGAGCTAAGAAAATATCTAACAAGTGCATTCGAAGAAGTAGTTTTTACAGGTTATGGAGAACCTCTTGAACGATTGGAAGTTGTATGTAATATTTCAAGAGAAATAAAGAGGTTATTTCCTGATATAACTATAAGACTAGATACAAATGGATTGGGCGAGCTAATTAATCCTGATATTGATGTCATTACGGAATTAAAACTAGCAGGAATAGATCACATTTCAATCAGTTTAAACGCAAGCAATGCAGAGCAATATGCTAAGATATGCAAACCTAAATTCGGTAAACAATCTTTTGAAGCATTACTGAAATTTGCTAAAATAGCTAACAATTTTTTCAAAATTAACTATACTATAGTTGCTATACCTCAAATTGATATTCAAGCATGTCAGAAACTAGCTGATGAACAGAAAATTTCTCTGAAAATTCGTCATTATTCCGGTCCCGAATTAGTTATTGAATGAAAATGAAGGAATACTTTCGGCGAACTCCTACTGTACTTGGTGCTTTTTAAGTAAAAACACTATAGTATAGTAATGAGAGCAATAGCTTTCTAGGATGAAAGGAAAGGTAAAAGTAATGGCTTGTGCAATAACGGAAAATTATATCCGGAATGGTATACTCGCTTTAGAACTAAGGGATTTAGATACTGCAACAGAAAATTTTTCCAAAGCGTTAATAGAAGAAAATAGTAATGAACCTGAATATTGGTGTTTATTAGCTGAATCTTTATTTTATCAGGCTCAATTTGAGAGTTCATTAGTTTGTTGGAAAGAAGCAGCAACTATTAACCCTCTAAACAAAAAAATCTGGGTTAGAATTAGTGCATTACATGCGTTAATGGAGCAAGATGATTTAGCTATTCACTATTATGAATTATCTGAAGGATTGCCTATAGAAGAATGACTTTTTAATTAGTTCTTCAAACAAACAATTCAAGGGAATTTATTTATTATAGTGCGAATATTATCTAATTTGTTCTGAATAATGAATAGAAGGGTAAGAAAAATTGGCTTACAAAGTTATCTACACTGTTACTGAAAAATATGATCCAACAAGAAAAGAAATTGGTTTGAAAGTAGCCATAAGCGGTTTTGGAAAATATAAAGGTGCAAAAATAAGGTTTGCTGCATTTCCGTCACAAGAAGCAACATTCTCAAAAACTGGATCTTTAACTTTTACTGCACTAGGAAAACCAAGCAATAATTCTCTAGAAGTAATAGATAAAAAAACAAACAAAATGCTGCAACAAATTTCAGCAATTAATGGTAATGTTTTTACTGAGGGTGGAAAGGGACAAGAAATTACAATTGTTCATTCGACCAAGAAAGCAACAATAACAATAAATAAAGTTACAAGTTTAAAGAATGAGCTATTAAGATTAGAAGCTTCACCTAAAATAGCGCTATTTTTCGGTTTGAATCCTGAAACAAAACAACCAATATATTCTAAGAAAGCTGATAAAAAAGGCTCATGTAAATTTGATATCACTGGAACAATGTCAGAAAAACATGAAGTGCGAGTTTTAACAGGACAAATGAGCAAAATAGTATCAATAAAACCTCCGGAACCTTAGGGTTCCATTATCAATCTTTTAGCTTATTATGCGGTTTCTTTTTAAGTAAGTTCCATATCTCGTAAATGAGAAACTTTGATAATCAAACTTATTTTGGATGGAACTGAATTTGGACGAAGACTTATATAAACAAGTTTTTGAGATGGCCGCAAAAGAAAATGCCAGTTATGCTGATATACGAGATGAAGATACACTCTATGCATCCATTGAAGTAGTAGATGGAAAAGTAGAGAAATCAATGGCAGGATCTGAAGCAGGTATTGGCATACGATTGCTAATAGATGGTGCTTGGGGTTTTTCCTATGGTTCAAAGGAAAAATACAAAGATGTTTTCAAGATGGCTATTGATGCCCAAAAAACATCAAAAACACTATCAAAAAGTGCTATTGAATTGGCTGAGGTTAAACCAATTCAAGCTAAAGAAATTATTAGTCAGAAAAAACCCTCACAGGATATTGCTTTTGAAGAAAAAATGAAGCTTGTGCTGAATATTGACAAATATTTGCGTGATACGGAAAACAAAATCAAAGCTACACGAACGCGATATGTTGACTTTCTAAGAAGACAAACGATTGCAACATCAGAAGGAACGCTAATTTATGAAGAGCGACCCTATACATATTTAGCTATGACTCCTACAGCAAAGGAGGGTACAGATACCAACCAAGCTGGTGCACGGATAGGTCAAGTAGGTGGATTTGAGATTTTTGACGTTGTCAATGTAGAAGAACGAGCTGAAAAAGCCAAAATACGCGCAATAAAAGGATTAGAAGCAAAACCAGTAAAAGCTGGAAAGTATCCTGTTGTTCTAGACGGCACACTGAATTTCCTATTCGCTCACGAAGCTGCTGGACATATTACAGAAGCAGACTTTTTAAGTACCGCAGGAGTGCTTCGTGGAAAATTAGGTAAAACATTAGCGAAGAATTTTGTTAACTTAATTGATGACGGAACCTTAGAGTATGTTCCTGGATATGGGGGAAGAACATTTGGATTCATGAAATACGATGATGAAGGAGTTCCTGTTGAAAGAACAGAAATTATGAAAGATGGTGTATTAAAGACATATTTGACAGATCGTGCATCTGCTGCTCATTTCGATTTGAAACCAACTGGAAATTGTCGTGCAGAATATTACTCAAGCTTTCCAATTGTACGAATGAGAAATACCTATTTGGAAGCATCAAAAAACAGTGAACTATCAGAAGAAGAAGTTCTCGGACAGATAAAAGATGGACTACTTCTAAAGCGAGGTGGTGGTGGTCAAGTGGACCCCATACGAGGCACATTTAACTTCGGTGTTGGTTAAGTGTATGAAATTCACAAAGGTGAAATTGGTGAATTACGAAAAGCAACCACTTTGTCTGGAAATACTGTCGAGACCCTTGGAAAGATAATGGGTCTTTCAAATAAGATGGCAGATCCATCTGCATCAATCGGTTTTTGTGGTAAGGATGGCCAAAGTGCTCCTACTGGTACTGGTGCTGGTTGGATGTCTGTCAAAGTTATGACTGTTGGAGGTTAATAAAATGACTTATTTTTCACTAGACAAAGCTCTTAGCTATGGTATCAAATTTGCAGAAAAAAGTGGTGCAGAAGAAGTAGAAGGTTATAGCTCTAATTCTAAAGAAATTGAAATTGGTGTTGAGAAAAGCATTCCAACCATAAAAACAGGTGTTTCAACGGGTGTTTCTTTTAGAGTAGTCAAAAATAGCAATCTGGGTTTTGCATTCACTAAAACATTAACACAAGAACGTATTGAATCCACAATAAACGTAGCAATTCAAAACGCTAAATCCAAAGGTAAGGACCCTGATTTTAAATCACTTCCTCATCCTACTAAAAAATCTGCACAAGAATTCAAATTCGACAAAAAACTTGATAATTTAACTTCTGATATTCTTGCTTCTGATCTATCAACACTTATTGAAGCTGTTGATGGAACAAAAGGCTTGCATTATCTTCAAGGACAAATGTTCTTAGGAATTGAAGAGGAACATTTAGTTAACTCTCATGGAGTAGATATTTCCGGTAAAGGAGGCGGGTTTGGTGGCTTTGCAGCTGCTATAACTACTAAAGGTTTGATACCAAACTATTCTTTTGGAATTAAGGGTGGTCCTTCTGTTGCTTCATTTAAAATTGACGATTTAATAGAAGATACCATATTACAAACCCAAAGGGCTGCTGCTCCTAGAACTATGAATATCGAAAAGGAATTACCAATTATCCTTGAGCCTGAAGCTTCACTTGGAATAATGGGTAGTTTATTTAGAATTCTTTCAAATCAATTAACTGGAAACAATATTGCCTCTGGTGCAACTCCTTATTCAGATCAAGTTGGCAATCAAGTAGCTGTCGAAGGATTTTCATTTATCGATAACGGTGTGGATCCAAATAAAATCGGTTGTTCAGCTTATGATGCTGAGGGTACTCCTCGAGAAGAGACTCTTCTTATTGACAACGGTATATTGAAAACTTTCCTTTTAGATCATTATTATGGAAACAAGCTTGGATTAGAATCGAATGGTAAAAGCTCTCGAGTAGGACAATTCGGTTTTGGTGGTGATCCAGTTAAATCTCAACCAAATATCTCTACTTCTTCTCTTGAAATTTCACCCGGTGATTCAACAAAAGAGGAGATAATACAAGAAACCAAGGAAGGTTTTATGCTACGATCTTTAATGGGTCTACATATGTCTGATTTCAGCTCTGGAAGATTTTCTGTTACGGGCTTTGGTTGGTACATTAAGAATGGTGAGATAAAATATCCTGTTCAAGGAATCTCTATTTCTGGTGTGCTTCCTGATTTACTCAAAAACATTGATATGATTTCTAAGGAACGTGAATCAATGCTCTTAGGTGAATGTCCATATATTCGATTTGCGAGTGTTAAAACAACAGCCAAGAAGTTTGATGCCAAAATAAGATTTAGTCTTGCCGTTCTGAAAGTTCTCACCACTCTAAAGATCATGAAGAATCCAATGTTTTAGTTTTTTTTGTAGAGGAAAGGTAAAACTTTCCTTTCATTCATCTTTTTATAGATATTTTGCTTGTTTGTCCATTAGGAAAACTTATTTTAAGCATGTTTAATGTAATTGAGTCTGAATTGTAGAGTTATATATTTGAGGTTAAATTATGAAACCCGATGAGCTAGAATTAACTAATGAGCAAAAAGAGTTATTATATCTTATATCTCGACTTACCGATCATACTAATTGTCCAGATACTTGGATTAAGGAGACTCCATTACAAGCACTGATGTTTCATGCAATTCGTAAGGGTTTATTCAATGATTATGATTATGCACCAATTTCTTCTTCTTTTCTTGGCCAAGGAAGGAAGTTTGTAAACATTTCAAAAGAGGGTGAAGATGATTTAGGTGATCTCAGAGAATTAGGTTTGCTCGAAACAATCCGTCTATCCTCCACTAAGCATGATTATATAACTGGATATCGACCAACAAATGAATCTGTAAAGCAATTGTCACAATTGGATAATGAAGTAAAATCGCGTATTGATTCTCTCTTTATCTGTCCGAAATGCAATGAACCTAATTTTGATCTTGTAATAGATGTTGGGAAATCAAGTTTCCTAATGAAGTGCAAATCATGTTCCCATAATGAAGATATACCACTCATTGAACCCGAAGATGTATCTTACTCAACCAAAGCTTATTTTTTCAAAACTCTTGGAAAACACAAAACCATGCGAGAGGATAACAAATGACGACTGTTGGAAACATAAGTGATGCTTTAACTGAAGTAATTAAATTGAAGAATGTTAAAATTGCGTTAGTTGAATGGTTGCCTTTTGACAGAAATCAGCTCTCTGCACTTAATATTAAATTAGATAGTTTGCACAGAAGGCGTGGACATATTGTAACCGCAATCAAAGATGACTCACCAGAAGAACTAATCTTCAAAGATAGTGGTATTTCATGCAAAGTTGTTGTTGAAGATTTTAAACCATCGGAATATGTTTCATTCCATGCTTCTCTCAATTTTCCAGAAGATAATGGTATTATTCAAAACGAGGAACTTAGTGGGCATATCAATTCTTGGGGGAAAGTCATTTATGGAGCAGATCTCGTTGAGGTTGAAAATTGTTCAGATGGTTGGATTTCTCTCGACCTTCTCACACGAATTATTGTAGATTTAACTATGGATACATCACAAATGATTGATTCGCTTTTGACAGAATATCAAAGAAATCTTCTAGACTTAGTATTTATGGATGAATCAAACAAGCGTTCAAAGTATCTGCTAATAATGGCTGAGGATATCTCCATTCGTCCAGAAACAACAGATGATTTTTTTGATGGCGAAGAGCTACAAAATGAACTTGAACAGGTTATAGGTGTTTTAGATCAAGTTGAGAAAATCGACAA
>DAOUWQ010000331.1 GCA_030667035.1 Candidatus Heimdallarchaeota archaeon
ATGTGATAAAAGACCACCAATTGCAATTCCAATAGTAAAGCCATATATACCAGCAATTGGAACAAGAAAAGTCCATGTTAATACAGCTGATAACGAAAAGATGAAAGAAGCTATAGGACTTATCATTACTTTCTTTTCAAAAGTTGAGAAGTATGCAATCGTGGAGTTGGTTAATAGATAATTTACTGCGCGATATATCAACAGTATCACTATTGGCCAATAGTACTCCATATCATATTTGTTTAAAGTAATCACATTGAGAAAATTCGGAAAAGCGCCAATTAAAAGAAAAACTAATCCAGCTATTGGAACAACTATTAATGAAAATGACCAATTAATTGAGTTTACAAATTTCTGAGTTAAAATAGGATCGATTTTTCTTAGATTAGTAATTCGAGGCAATAAAATAGCTCCCATTGCAACTGATATGATATTAATAGGAACGACAGCAGAAGTCCAGAAGCTTAGTACACCTACCTCAAATTGATCTATATGTAAATCCGAGATTATAATTTGTATTTGACTTGTTCCTAAACCAAAAAGACTTCCCAATCCAATAAATAGTGAATACAGTAAGATTTTTTTTGTTATCTCTGGGAACTTGATTAATGACTTGAAATCGATTTTTTTCAATTTGGGTATAATAAAAATCAAATCAATTGTTAAATGAAAAATAATTATTGGAATTAAAAGGAAATAATATGCATATAAACCATCCCACATTAGAACATTCGGTAGGATTGAAAAGAGTACCATGAAAGGTAGGAAAACACTGAACGCAATCAATTCTAATTTTAGTAATCCCTTGAATTTTTCTTGACCTTGCATTATATACCTGATCAAGTAATGAGTTATTGTGAGAAATATTAAGGGAAGTACAATAAAGAATTCAACTACTTCTAAATTAAATACTGTAAAACTAAGAATGGGGAAAATAATCGAGATGATTAAAATATAGAACAATGTTAATTTTGAGCCTATCGTCTGATATACCTCAAAATCCATTTTTTTATTCGCAGCAATATATCTTGCAATTGCAGGAGCAATTCCATTTGCAATTGGAATGCTTAAGAAAGTTGACCAATAAAAGAGAACTGAGAAATTGCCCATAGTTTCTGGACCGAAAGCTAATCCAATAGATAAAGGGTAAACTACAATTACTATTCCTGAAATTACTGTGACTAAGAAGGAATAGAGAAAAGAACCTCCTATTGTATTGGTTTTGCTTTCTTCTTGCATAATATATTTGCTTCAACTATCACTGATAAATATCTTTTCAATTATCTTAACTAATAACGATAAATATTCATCAAAAAAATTAAACACCTAATTTACTTTTAGTTATCATCAGAAGATTTTTTATCTTTTCTTGGTAACATCACTTTCTGAATGGGTTAAAAATACTACTTACTACGAAGCTTTCCGATAAGAAACTCAAAGATAAACTTACACCAATTATTAATTCACAATATGTATCCTCCATAGAAGTAGTAAGAGCTGTTCCGGGATTACCACTAAAAAAAGTAAAGTATTTTCCTTTACCCAAATTAACAAGAAGAAATCTTTTTCTAGAAATTTTGAGTTTGTTTGTTTACTTACCTATTCGATTAGCAATAAACAGACCTGATGTACTAATCGGGATTTATTATGTACCCTATGGATTTTTTGTTCAATTACTAGGAAAAGCCTTTCAAATTCCTGTTGTAAGTTGTCTTATTGGTAGTGATATATCACTCTACCGAGAAAAATCTCTTCTATGGAAAATTATAAGGAAATTAATGGTTAGATGCAATCTTCATACCATTACTGGAAATCAAACAAAAAAATTGTTAATATCAGAAGGTTTTGACCCATCAAAAATTATTGTTCTACCAAATCCTATTGACCCCACTAAGTATTTTCCACAAAAGCAAGATAAGGAGTATGATTTAATTTCAGTTTCAAATCTCACAAGAGGAAAGAGAATCGATCTTATCTTGGAAGCTCTAGTTACTGTAAAGGAAGAGTATCCTAAAATACGGTGTGCAATTGCTGGTGATGGACCTGAGAGAGAAAAAATTGAGTTGCTTTCTAAAAAATTAGAATTACAAGAAAATGTTGAATTTTTAGGGAAACGAAAAGACATCCCGGATTTGTTGCATAAATCTAAAGTTTATATTTTAACTTCTTCTAATGAAGGACTATCCGTTTCATTGATGGAAGCTATGGCATCAGGTTTGCCCGTAATATGTACAGAAGTAGGAGATGTAGCAGATGTCATCAATAATTACCATAATGGAATTCTAATTCCTCCGAATAATCCTCAAGCAATAGTAACAGCACTCTTGTTCCTCCTAGAATCACCAAAAAAAGCTCAAGAAATTGGGATGAATGCATTATCTATTCTTCAAACCAATTCACCACAAGCTGCAACAAAACGATGGAATGAGATTTTCAAACATTTGAAATTAGATTTGTGATTCTATTTTGCCTTGTTATTTATCTATTGAATAATTATTTAAAATAACTATCAAGATTATTTTGCATCCGTTCATTTGATGAGTAGATTTCTGATGGTATGAAATTCTGTCCAGTGATTAACTCAAAGGCAGCAATTACATTCAAAGATGCATTTGTAATAACGTTCTTTGGTAGATCGGGAATACTACCTTCACCTGCGAATCCGTTTTCACGCAACCAATTTCTAACATATTCTTTGTCGAGTCCTTTTTGATTTTCACCTTTTTCAAAAAGCTCTTCATAGTTATTTTGCATCCAAAACCTGGAAGAATCAGCAGTATGCACTTCATCAATTAGTACTAGCTCTCCTTCAGGATTGAGACCAAACTCATATTTGGTATCCACTAATATACCTCCTCGTTTACTAACTACTCTATTCCCGTCTTGGTATAATTTGAATGCTGTTTCAACTATTTTGTCCATTATTTCTTGGGAAACGATCCCACGTGAAACTAACTCTTTTGCAGCGATTTCCTCATCATGGCCTTCTGTTGGTTTTGTTGTGGGAGTAAAAACTGGTTCGGGTAATTTCTCATCCTTTCTAAGATTTTCTGGAAATTCTACTCCAGAGATAACCAGTGGTTCGTTGTTTTCTTGTAGGTATTTATATCTCCTCCAAGCTGAACCTGTAATGTACCCTCTAATCACGACTTCAAGTGCAAGGGGAGTGCAACTTTGAGCAACCATTACATTGGGATCAGGGACAGTAACAATATGATTCTTTATTATCTTCTTTGTTTCATTGAACCAGAATTCAGAATTTTGGTTTAAAGCTTGACCTTTGTAAGGAATACCTTGACTTAAAATTACCTCACATGCAGATATACGATCGGAAGTTACGAGTAGTATTTTATCTTCATGGAAATATAATTCTCGAACTTTTCCACTTTTCTTTTGACCGTAGCCTTCGAGGTCAATATCTAAGAGAGTATTTGGCATCTGTTC
>DAOUWQ010000091.1 GCA_030667035.1 Candidatus Heimdallarchaeota archaeon
AATTAATTTAATACTTTCTTATCTTTAAATTTTAGCAATTAGGAAATAAAAGATGTTCTCATAGATATTTAAGGTTATTATTCTCAGATATTAGCTGTTGAATGCTAAAAGCAGTTACAAAAGAAGTATAGATTGCTTGTTTTAAATCATCTAACCCTTCATCAGAAATATTAGAGACTTTCACGGAATAGATGTTATTAAGAGCTACATCAATTCCCTTTTTATTCAGAATAAAATTCTTGACAAATACTTTGGCATTTTCAATTTGTTCATCAGTAACCACAATTTCTTCTTTACGATCGAAATGTGTTCCTAAAATGACGATACTAGTGTATTCTTTTATAATATCTCTAAACATAGCACGTTCTAACCAATATTCTAGTTCTTGAAACGTTCTAATGTCAGTTAGATCAAAGGTGAGAACCAATGTTAATACCTCATTTATTGCACTAACACTAAAATAAAGATCAACTGCATCTTCAAAAGCTAACCCTTGACCTATCTCTGCACGACCCTTTTGACCAGGCATAATAAATATTTGAGAGCTAGTTGTTACTTGATATTCTTCAATATTTGAGTGAAAAATAAAATAATTAAATTCTAAATTAATTGATTTTTTTAATTCATCAATACTAACTAACTTGATTTTTTTCTTTTTGAAACTCGCTAAATTTAAAGCTGTATGTGTTTTTCCGGTGTTACCGTCACCAATGAAAACAACTCCACCAGTACATGTTATCTTACTTTCACGTAAACGTATAAGTTTCGACATTTTATTTTCATTAGCCATAGGTTAAAACAATCCCAAAATATAATTTAATTAATTTATAAGATTAGTTTTAGTAGATTATTTTGCTCTGATTCCTTTAGATTCAAAAATCAGTTATATACTTTTCTTACTCGGCATTTTTCGACAAAAAAATAGACAAATGTTTTTCTGTTTATCTGTAAAAATATGGAAAAAATCTATTATCAATTTTTGATGAAAGAAAATTCACTAGTTTATTGATTATTAAACCTCTTTTTATCTAAGAAAAAATACTTTATAAATGAGTACAAACATTTCTAATTGTGCTGACTTATAATGAGTGGGTTATTTCCTGTTAAGAAAACAAAGCAACGAATAAGCAAATTTCTAAGCTATATACCAAAGCATTCTGAAATAACTGACGAAATAATAGACGAATTTAAAGAAATAACTACCATTATTCAAAAAACTAATGCCAAAGATATGGTAAAATTAGTTAATTATTTCAATCAAGAAATTCAAGAATTAATTGATTTTAGTAAAGAATCACTTGAAGATCGTAAAGAAAGAATAGAAAAAATAGAAGATACTTTTTCTAAACAAATACGTGAAAACAAAGAAGAGGTATTACAGCAATTGATTTTTACTATTGAATTTGAAAATTATAAATTCAATTTGCTTGCTTTATCTGACACTGAAATTTTCATTGATAATCTTGAAAGTTTCTCTGAAATTTTCTTTAAAATATTAGATGAAAAAATAGATAATACTACAATAAACTTTCCCTTCAAAGATTCTAATTTCAAAGTAAATTACAGAAGAAATGAATTATCTAGAGATACAACCTCCGTAAAACGTATTCTGGATAAAGCTAATATTATTGGCGAAGAAATTCGAAATGAGTATCTTGCTAAAATATTGAAGTAGTTTTTTCTCTTCAGGATTCGAAAAACAAGCAGCAATTTTTACCTTTATTGTTTAATGAAAAGTTAATATAATTAAAAAGTTAATAAGAATCATTCATTCGTTGTGTGATATTAATTAATTAGAAAAATGGTGATTATACATGGCTGCATATTATAAGGGCGACCCTTCTAAATTTGTTATAAGGTATAGTTCGGGTAGAGCTATAAGATCCGGTAGAGGAATCAGTTTCTTTTATTTACGGTTCAATACAAATATCGTAACTATTCCGGCAATGACTATTGATTCAAATTTTGTGTTTAATGAATTCACGAAAAATAATCAAGCAGTTACTCTACAAGGACATTTTACTTACAAAATAAATGATCCAAAGAAAATGGCTTCTATTTTAGATTTTAGAATAGATCCGAGCAATGGGTATTATATCTCAGAGGACCCAGAAAAATTGGAACTTCGTATACGAAATATCGTTCAAATGCGGACAAGAGGTTTCATAGAAAAAATGGATCTCGAGGAAGCAATTACTACTTCTGAAATCATTGCCCAAAAAGTATTGTCCTCTACAGACGAAACTAGTATTATCAAAGAAATGGGTGTGGATCTCTTATCAATTACCTTTATCTCCATCAGACCTACCCTTGAAATTGCTCGAGCATTAGAAGCAGATTATCGTGATAACTTGCAAATGAAAGCAGACAAAGCTATATACGAACGACGCGCTGCTGCAGTTGAACAGGAACAAAAAATAAAAGAAAATGAGCTAAATACTCAAATTACTCTCGAGAAGAAACGAAAGCAGCTAATTGAACTTGAAGGGGAAAATATCTTGAAAGAAGCTCAGTTTAAAGCACAAGCGAAAGAAAAAGAGCTCGCAGCATACAAAAAAGTAGATTCACAAATGCTCTTAGCATTAGCGCTTAAAGAAATGGGTGAAAATGCAGAAAAGATAGGTACCTTAACCTTTACTCCTGAAATTTTAGCCGCATTACTAAAACCCAAAAAATAAAGAAAGGATAGGGTTGGATCAATCAATGGTTAAAATTGATAAGATAATCATAATCACGAAAAAAACTTGGCTTGAAGAATTGATTGAAAAATTCAATACGAAATCTCAAGCAAAGTTTT
Source organism: Candidatus Heimdallarchaeota archaeon (assembly GCA_030667035.1). Classification (GTDB taxonomy): domain Archaea; phylum Asgardarchaeota; class Heimdallarchaeia; order JABLTI01; family JABLTI01; genus JABLTI01. The sequence goes on from DAOUWQ010000091.1 coordinate 2,798, forward strand.
ACATCGAACACATGGGTGGTTCTTTCGAAGATTATGAGGATGCTCACAAAAAATACTACGAGTCACTTAAAAAAATAAAAAAGCTCATACCATTAGAATTCAAATACCAAATAATAGAAAAATCCTTTCTTCCTAACTTTCTTTTTGGACCCAATAATCTTATTGTAACAGTTGGTCAAGATGGATTAGTTATTAACACAGCAAAATATTTGGATAATCAGTTAATTGTTGCTGTAAATCCTGATCCTTCTAGATTCGATGGTATAATGATTCCTTTTACAGTAGAGGAATTACCTGCAGCTTTGAAAAAAGTTGTTGCGGTTGAGCACAAAGTTATTCAAATTACTATGGCTCAAGCAAAACTTAACAACGGACAAATCCTCTATGGAGTGAACGATCTTTTTGTTGGGCATAAATCTCACGGATCTGCGCGGTATACTATAAACCACAACGACAATATTGAAAAGCATAGTTCTAGTGGAATTATCATTTCAACAGGTGCAGGCTCAACTGCTTGGTTCAAATCAATAATTACAGGAGCTGTTGGTATTGTTAATAAATTTAGAAAATATTCTACTTATATTGATCCGCCAACTGAAGATGAATATCGTTTCCCATGGGATGCGTCATACATTTACTATTCTGTAAGAGAGCCTTTTGTAAGTAAAATATCCTCTGCCAATCTTGTTTTTGGACAAATCTATTCTGGTGAAAAACTAATTATTGAATCTAATATGCCAGAAAACGGAGTGATTTTTAGTGATGGAATTCAAGAGGATTTTCTTGAGTTTAACTCTGGAACAGTAGCAGAAATAGGTGTAGCTGATAAAAAAGGTAATTTAGTAATAAAATAAATAAAAAAAATAGAGTAAATGGGTTAATACCCATTTTACTTACCAATTTCTTATAAGATCAACTATTAAGCGAACAGCAGGACCTTTACTACCCTTAGTATTGTAGCCTTTGTCGCTTTCAGAGCTTGAATAACCAGCAATATCGCAATGAATCCATGGTTTTTCATCAACAAATTTACTCAAAAATCTTGCAGCAGTTATTGCTCCACCAGCACGTCCACCGGTATGTTTCATATCTGCAATATCACTTTTGATTTGTTCATCGTAGTCTTCCCAAAGAGGCATCCGCCAACATTTTTCACCACTAGATTCAGATGCTTTTTGGAACCTTTCGTTTAATGGTTCGTCATTAGCGAAATAACCTAATGCATGATTACCTAACGCAATTGCCATTGAACCGGTTAGTGTAGCAAAATCAATCATTGCAGTTGGGTTGTAATTTTTAGCAGCATAAGCTAATGCATCATTGATAATCATTCGTCCCTCTGCATCTGTACTAATAACCTCAATGGTTTGGCCATCATAGCTAGTAATAATATCAGCAGGATGGTAAGCTCTGGCAGAAGGCATATTATCCGTTGCGGGAACCAAGGCAACAATATGTAAATCAGGTTTTAACTGTCCTATAGCTTGCATTATTGCTAGAACAACAGCTCCTCCTGTCATATCGGTTTTCATTAAACCCATATCTTTACTTGGTTTGAGACTAATACCACCAGTGTCAAAAGTTACTGCTTTACCAATTAATGCAACAGTATCAACGTTTTTCTTATCAGCACCATATTCTAAAATAATGAATTTAGGTGGTTCATCAGTCCCTTGAGCAACTGCAAGGAAACTTGTTAAACCAATTTCCTTCGATTTCTCACGATCAAAGATAGTTACTTTTAGATTAGATTCTTCTGCGATTCTTTTTGCTTCGTCTGCAAGTTTTGTTGGGGTAATATAATTTGCTGGACCCCAAGATAACTCTCGACAGAAATTAACTGCATCAGCAATAATTGTTCCAGATGTAACTCCATCACCGAAAATTTTCTCGTCAATTGTTGGACTAAAAATAATCGTTTCATTTAATCTTTTGAATTTATCAAGATTTTTTGTTCTGTAAGCAAGATTTTGGAAACTACCCATTACAATGCCTTGGATAATTGCTTCTGCGACTTCCTTTGTATCGAGTTTATTTCGGATAAAATGATCAAGACTAACAGCTAAAATTTTAACGTCCAAATCTCGTGCTTTTCGAGAAGCATTTCCCAAAGTTTGTCGAAGTCCTTCGAGAGATATTTTTTCTTCTTTTCCTAACCCAACAAGAAGAATTCTCTTAGAGGGAAGTTTGTCAAAAGTATAGGCAAATTGCAATTGTCCTTTTTCACCTTTAAAGTCACCAAGGTCAATTAATTCCTTAGTAACCTCATGTAAAACACCAGTCTTTTTCCCTATTAAGGAATCAGAACTAGCCTCTTCAGTGATACCGACCAGGATAACTGGGGCATCGATTTTTGTTAATTCAGCTTTTGTTGTAGTTACTTTCATTGGATTCACACCAAGTATTTTTCTCTTTCAGATTGTTTTACTTTACATTATTGATAAATTCTAACCCCGCTTTGCTAAACTCCATATTCAAAATTACTTCATTAGAATTATTGATTAGAGATTCAAAAGATTGTTCCCACCATTCAAATACTTTTTCGACATCGACGGGTTGAATCAAAGTAAAAACTAATTGTAAAGCTTGCTTAGCAGCTTCTGGTTCTTGCCCTTCTAAAGATTTTTTAAAAGCATTTTCAGCAAAAACCTCTTTGATTGTTTTTCCTTGATAATCTTTTGGAGTAAGCTCGAATGTCTTTACTACCGAAGTACCTCCAGTAAAGATATCAGGAGTATTTAGTACTAATTTTATCACTTAGAATACCAACTCTCTTTTGTAACTTGCTCATTGAGTAACTAGTAACCAATTAATAAATTATTTGCGGCGTAATAATAAAATAAAAAGTGGTGAATTACCACTTATCATGATGTATTTTTTCTTTATTGAATCGATCTGATGGTTCCTTTGTTTCATTTGGATGACCAAGTGCTATCACTGAAAGAGGGTAAACATTGCTAGGTAAATCAAACAATTTTTTGATTCCATCAATTCTATCTTGTTTTGGATAAATGCCTAACCAAACGGCACCTAAACCTTTTGCATGAGCTGCGAGAAGAATATTTTGTGTAGCTGCAGAACAATCTTGCACCCAATAACCACAATAGTTCTCTGTTTCAAAATCACCACAAACTAATATTGCTACAGGAGATTCTTTGAGCATTTTAGAATAATCATGAAACTCTGTAATGGCATCAAGAGTTTTTCTTTCATTAATAATGATAAAATGCCATGGTTGTTTATTGCCTGCAGATGGCGCTTGCATAGCAGCTTTAAGTAGATCATTCAAATCATTCTCTGAAACTGGTTTATCAGTGAATTTCCTTATACTTCTTCGTGTAAAAATTCCTTCCATAATTTCCATAGCGTTTTCCTCAAATAACTATTATCGTTTATCTTCTTAAAATTTATGAAATCAATTCTAAAGTGTTTATTATAAAGAATGCATTGAATGATAGTCTGCACTCTAAATTTATAGACTTTTATATAAAGTTTTTTTTGTTTAGATTAGTTGATACTAGGATTTTTTTTAATAGAAGAAGTGTGAGTCCTGAGCATCAATTATTTTTTCTTCATTTTTTCATAATTACTTTAGTTTTTCAGTAGTAGAGAAAACAATATAAACCAAGTTGGTTTATATTACTATTTAGGACAACTAGAATTGT
>DAOUWQ010000337.1 GCA_030667035.1 Candidatus Heimdallarchaeota archaeon
AATGAACAAGGTAAACCAATATTCTTTACAATCATTCATTCTGACGTTACTGAAAGAAAGAAACAAGAGAAGGAATTAGCACTCAGAAACCAAATTAGTCATCTCTTTGCTACAATACCCGATAAAGAAATCTACAGTGAAATATTGAATGCCGTTTTAAAAGCTATGAGTAGCAAAAAAGGTATTTTTGGTTATATTGATCCAAAAGGAGATTTAATCTGTCCCTCAATAGCAGGAGAAATTTGGGATGAATGTCAAATTCCTGAAAAGTCGATAGTCTTCCCTCGGAAATCTTGGGGAGATAATCTTTGGACTAGAGCTCTTACAGATAGAGAAGCAGTTTATTTGAATGAACAACCAACAAAACTCCCAAAGGGGCATATACCAATAGAACGACATCTTCCTGCTCCAATTGTTTATCAAGGAGAGACAATTGGTCTACTTTACATTGCTAATAAGGAATCTAATTACACTGATGATGACATTCTTCTAATGAAAATGATTACAAAACACATTGCCCCAATACTATCTTCAAAATTACAGAAGAATTTTGAAGAAGCTCAACGAAAGAAAGCCGAGTGGGAACGAGAAGATGCAATTAAAGATTTGGAAAAAATGTTTCAGTATTCACCTGCATTTCAATTTACAACAAGCCTAGATGGTTATTTCAAACGGATAAATCCTATTTTCTGCAAAACTTTTGGTTATTCGGAAAGTGAATTGTTAGCTTCATCATTTATTGATTATGTTCATCCTGATGATCTTGAGTATTCTTTACCAAATATTGGAACACTGAGAAGCGGGTTAAAAACAATCAAGTTCATAAATCGTTTCCGCTGCAAAAATGGTGATTATAGATGGATTGAATGTGTTTCAAATCCAGTAGTTGAAGATGGAATCACATTCACTATTGCTCAAGATATAACTGATGGAAAAATAACAGAAGAAAGATTAATTGCGAGTGAAGAAAAACATCGAACTTTTGTAGAAACATCTCCGTGTGGGATTATGGTTACAGATCTCAGCAGAACAATTACTTTTGTTAATGAAAAACTAGTTACCATGTTTGGTTTTAATCGCAAAGATGACTTTTTAGGAAAAAACTTCACTGATTTTATATCTGAGATTGATACCAAACAATTCTCAAATACCAAAAGTATTTTGGATTCTACTAAGGAATTATTGGAGCTACATTCAATATTTATGAGAAAAGATGGCTCAGAAATTCATTTAGAAGTTTATCTTAAATCCATTGTGGATTCTGTTGGAGAACCAACAGCTTACTTAGCTTGTATATCAGACATTACTAGTCGAAAGAAAACAGAATTAGCATTACAAAAATCAGAGGAATTATATCGAACTGTTTTTGAAAACACTGGAACAGCGATGTTGCTTACTGAAAATTATAAAGTAGTTGTTTGTAATGCAAAATTTCTAGAATTATTTGGATATAAGCGAGAAGAAATCGAAGGACAGATATGGACAAAAGTGATTCATGAACATGATCATGATAAAATGCTAAGACTATCTACTGACTATCAGAAAAATCCAGACGCATTTCCTATACCTGTGGAAACTGAATTTAGAATTATTCGATCGGATGGTGAGGTAAGAACTGTTTTTGCAATAATAGGTCTTATTCATGGGACATTAAGAAAGGTAGTTTCTATTCAAGATATAACAGAGAAAAAGAATCTCGAAGAAGGAAAGAATAAATCTTATCAACAACTTGAGAGAAATTTGGAGCAGTTCGCTATTCTGGTTGATGAAATTAGAAACCCTTTAGCAGTCATTGTTGGTTATGCTGATATTTATCCGGAAGAAGTAACAGAAAAAATCGTTAAAGAAATTAAAGTAATTGATGATATTATCTCAGAACTTGACTTGCGATTCCTAGAGTCACTAAATGTCCGGAATTTCCTAAAAAAGCATACTTAGAAAATCAATGCTTATCATTTTGTCGTGATATTTTATGCTGATATTTAATATAGTACAATATTTTGTTAGAGTTCTCTCAAATTTGAAACCTTTTGCCCATACTGCTAATTTAAAATACCAATATGCTCAATATTTTTACTCCCAGAAGAACTCATACTTTCAATTTTATTACTCAATTGAATGTGTTAATCTGGGATGAGATAATTTAAATTGCCAATATCTAAAATATTGTTACTAGATAACGATACTAGCGTTAAAAAAAGCTTATTAGAAAAACTAAGAAATTCAATTGAAGACTTAGATATTGTTTTAATTAAAAAGAAGAAGAATTTAGATGCAATTAGACACAAAATAAACACCAATTTAATTTTAATCAATTATGAATTAAAATGGGCGAATTCTATCGAGTTGCTTAAAGAATTTCGTAAAAATTATCCGTTTATTGGCAAGATCATTTACAGTGTTAAAAATGATATTATTATGATTGATGAACAAGAGGATATTGCTGATGCTGTTATTAACAGATTAAATGATAAAATGATTGATCAAATACATTTTGCTTTAAGATATGCATTTAATCGAGCTTCTGAACGTCAAGAATTAGCTGACACAAAAAGAGAGTATCAACAATTGTTAGATAATGTTCCAATAGGGATTTATCAAACCGATTTCAAAGGAACGATACTATCCTGCAACAAGATGTTTGCTCAAATATTGGGTTATGAAAATGAAAAAGAACTAATAAATATTCAATTTCAAAAATTTCTTTTGAAAAATGAATCTCTTATGGATAATCTGTCTTCTTTTCTTTCTCATTCACCTTTTGTTAGCGGTAAAAAACAATTAATAAAAAGAAATGGTGAAATCATTTGGGTTGAATTAAACACTAAAGCAACCTTTTCTGAAGATAATATTTTGCTTAGATTGAATAGCAGTATTAAAGATATCACATCTGAAATGTTAATGGAAGAAGAGATTAAAAGAAGCCACTATTTGATGGACTTGTATATGGATTCAGCAGATTCTTACTTTGTTATTGTAAATAAGGACGAAACTGTTGCACTAATTAATAATAAACTGGCAGAATTCTATGGATATACAGCAGATGAGATGCTTGGGATAAACTGGATTGATTTGGTAAGAAACAAAGAACGAAGGGAACGAATTAGAACAGATTTCCGAGATATTTTCTATGGTGATGCCCAAGGACTAACTGTTGAAGAATCCGAAATTAAAGGAGCAGATGGAACCACCAAAGTTTTCACTTGGAAACATACGGTTCTAAGAAATGCTGAAGGTGAGAAAGAAGCTCTCATTAGTGCTGGAACAGATATTTCTGAACGAATAAAAATTGAAAAACAACTACGTGAAAATGAAGAAAAATATCGGAAATTAATTGAAACTTCACCAAATGCAATTCTTTATACTGATCTTAATGGTGATATTCTTGTTGTAAATCC
>DAOUWQ010000297.1 GCA_030667035.1 Candidatus Heimdallarchaeota archaeon
AGATAATATTGAAACGGCAGACAAAATGATGACTACTGCTGGATCTCTTGCTCTCGAAGGGCATGTAGCTTCTCAAGATTCATTTATTGTAAAGCAACTAAGAGATGCTGGTGCAATCATTTTAGCGAAAGCAAATCTGAGTGAATGGGCTAATTTTCGCTCAACACGTTCTTCCAGTGGTTGGAGTAGTCGTGGAGGGCAAACCTTGAATCCTTATGTCCTTAATCGAAGTCCTTGTGGTTCAAGCTCAGGTTCTGCAGTAGCTGTAGCAGCGAACCTTTGCACTGTAGCAATTGGAACTGAAACGGATGGTTCCGTTATTTGCCCTGCTCAAATAAATTCTGTTGTTGGAATAAAACCTACTGTTGGACTAGTTAGTCGGTCTGGAATTATTCCTATAAGTCATACACAAGATACTGCTGGACCGATGGGAAGAACAGTTCGCGATGCAGTTATTTTACTTAATGCTCTCGTAGGGAAAGATACTCGAGATAGCATAACACTAGATCAACCACAAGATATTCCCAAAGATTACTCAGAATTCTTAGATAAAGACGGATTAAAGGGTGCAAGAATCGGTGTTGCTCGAAACTACTTTGGTAAAAATGAGAATGTAGACAAACTAATGGAACAAGCAATTGAGACAATGAAAAATTTAGGCGCAGAGATTATTGATCCGATAGAAATTACGACATTGAAAGATTTTGGACCCTCAGAGTTCCAAGTTCTATTATATGATTTTAAAAATGACTTGAATGAATTTTTAACAACAATAACCTCTAATTGCAAAAATCGAACCCTGAAAGATATCATTGATTTCAACAAAGAGCATAGCGAAAAAATGATGCCTTATTTTGGTCAAGAGCTTTTAATTAAGGCAGAAGAAAAAGGGCCATTGACCAGCAAGGAATATCTTGAAGCATTAGAAAAATGTGATAAATATGCTCGAAAAGAAGGTTTAGATAAACTCCTGGCAGAAAATAAACTTGACGCAATTATTGCTCCGAGTGGTGGGATTGCTTGGCCAATAGATTGGGTAAATGGTGATCATTTCACTGGAGGTAGCTCCTCAGCTGCGGCTGTAGCTGGGTATCCAAATATTACTGTTCCACTGGGATATGTTTGGGGTTTACCTGTTGGTATTTCATTTTTTGGTGGAGCTTTTCAAGAGCCTGTTCTAATAAAAATAGCTTATGCTTTTGAGCAAGCAACCAAAGTCCGGCAACCACCAAAATTTCTGAAAGAAGTAAATTATGAAAAATAAGCAATTAGTAAATAGAATGCATCCTTGGATACTTTTTTGAGGTAAAGTATCCAAAATATACTATCAACCACTCAAAAACTAATTGTGAATATTATGACTGATGAAATATACCGTTCAATAAATGAGAATATTTTGAATAAAGAAGTTACTTTAAGAGGCATTGCTATGGATGCAAAAGGCGGTGCAGTGCTTATATTGTTCGAGGGAGAAGTAATCTATTTACAAAATATGGATTGTTGGGATGATGCTATGCTTAACAAAGGTGTTCTTGTAAAAGGACTATTGGTTGAAAGGAAATTGATTCCAGATCCTGTTGTTGCTGAAGATGGAGCGATCAGTACAGGTGCATATGGTACTCAATATGTTTTAGAAAATGTGATAATAATTCAGAAAGAATAAAAAATTTTGATGTTCAGTATCTTTCCATTTATTTATGTTCTTTTTCAGAAATAACTTGTTAAAGAGAAAAAATCAGTTTCAATATTCACACTTGAGCTTTATTCTTTGCAACCTCACAAGAACAAATTGTCTTTTATACACCAATTGAATTTGTTTCAATACTCATAATTGAGCTTTAGCTTTTGCAACAAGAAAGAAATAGCAAATATTCGGTAAATTCGGTATAGTAATTTCAATTGATCCTTTGAATCTACTACCAAGAACCAAATCATATCCATTTTCGACTTGTTCGACCAATTCGCTTTTATCTATCTAAAATAATAACTCTTTGTTTTTGTAATAACCTTTAAGTAATTTCAAAATAAGCTATATTTTGTATAATTCTAGTTGTGAGTTTGATGATTTTAAACAAGAAACTGTTATATGTTGGGATTCTTTGCCTAATACTTAGTCCAATGAACCTGGTTGGATTAAGCTCTGCAAATAGTCGTGATTGTAAAGCAGAATTGCCATCTGTTGTTCTTAATACTTTTCTAGTGGATTTAGACAAACTTTACATGTATGATAATTTAACTATGAGAAACAAACTCCTAAATGAGATAGGTAATGGTTCTTATGGCTGGCCCTTAACTCCTTATGGTGCTCATTTTGTTAGTCAACACATTGAAGGTGTTGATCACGTATATTTCCATCCTTATAGAATTCTTCCTATGTTCGCACCTCATGATGGCGTTTTCGATTCATTCCAAAGTCACCTAGGAAATGAAATTGTAATGCAGAATGGAACCGAGGTTATTGATGATAGTCATTTATCAATAGATATAGGTGAAGGTTGTTATTTTGACATAAGTCACATTTCTCTTTTGAAATCAATATATGATGTCATTCAAGATACCGGAAGCTATAGTTTTACTGAAGGAGAAATAATTGGTTATAATCATGCAAATCTTTGGGGTAATTATGGATTTGAGATTTATTATCATGCTGGTGGGATGGGATATGGAGGAGGATTCTTTTATCCATTAAAATATTTTAGTTCTACTATACAAGACAAGATTGAAGATTATTACAACCAGCTACTCCCTAGGGCAAAAATAGGTGGAGCTTTTCCAGAGGTAGCTATGTACAATGATATTTATGTTGCAATTGAAAGTAGTGTTTGGGGTGTTTGGACATATAAAAGTGGCTACTTGGATTCGTATTTTGAAATAGGTTCTTTTAATGTGGTTGAGGGAAGGTATACTACTTTCTTCAATCGCAATTTTACAAATACTGAGTACTATTATCGAGATCCGAAAAATCCCGACCTAAATATTACCGAAGATGTTTTGGGTATATTTGGTAATAGTCGAGGAACAACAATAATCGAAGAATTTAACATTACTTCGCATGGTTTTCTAAAGACTGTTGAAGGTGATTTCTCCAATGGTATTATGGAAGTTGTTTTAAATTCTGAAGTTGATGATTGGGGGTTCGCGAATGATAGTATCTATGTTAGATATAATGTTGATTCCACCAGTACTGGTTTCAAAGATGATATCTTAACTGTTGAATGCTTTAAGGAACTTGCAAGTGCACAAGCTGGATTTACAGAATATAATCTCACTTATGCAAGATATATCCTGTCCTGGGAAATTGAGGATCCTAATCCTCCACTAACAGAAACACCAACTCCAACTACACCTACCACGCCCACAAATAGTTAAAATGGTTACTGGATAATTCCATTCACATCAGTACTTGTAGCGATGATAATAATAAACAAGAGAAAGAAATGGAATGAAAATTACAAGAAATAAAGTCACTAGTTTCTCAATAATCACTCTAGTCACATTGGTTTAAATAACCTCTTTAGCAAATAGCTCTTTATTAGCTAACAGTTTGGATTGTGAAGAGACATTAGTAATATTGGATACATTTCCTGTCGACCTGGATTTACTATTTTGGGCTTATCATTCCTATTATCAATATATTTCGGAAGAAAAACAAAGGCGCATGATTTAGTTAATCTTGTGCCAAAAAATCTTTGTTTTCATTTTATAGAT
>DAOUWQ010000344.1 GCA_030667035.1 Candidatus Heimdallarchaeota archaeon
AGCAGTTTCAGTTGCGGTAATTGCTTTAGGATTATCTTTTAGATGATCTGATGAACCAAATACTCTTTTTTTCATTTTATCAATAAAGCCAACTTTTTCCTTCATTCAAAAATCACATTCAAATTAGGTATATGCAAATTATCTTTTATAGATTTAGCTAAGCATTTTCCTCTTAATTTTATCGTTATAAGAGCTGAAAGCAATGGATCGCCCACCATTCTTTCTAATTTTCCAATTGCTATTTCTCCAATTATTTTTTGAAAGTAATGCTATATAAACAACCGTTGTAAATATTGTATGGGGACTTACTTTTGAAAAGAAAGCAAAAAACGATTTTAATAGTGTCTGTTGTTATTTTATTAGCAACAGTTGGGATTACTCAGATACTCAACGTTCAAAGTGGAAATTTGACTGCTGATACAAGTGAAGATTGGATCTCTTATGATCCAATAAGTGATACAAATCTTAATAGCTCATATTATGAGATGTTAACTGATAGCGCTAATAATGTTCATATTTTTTGGTGTGCAAGTAATAGAGAAGAGAATTACAGTCTATTAATCCATGAAACAATATTCAATAATGGTAGTAAGAAAACATCCATTATTCTAGAAGTAACAGGGCAAAGTGCTTATACTGATTTTAAAGTCGATATTGATACTACTGATAGAATACATCTTATCCAATTGAACTATACAGGATTTTTTACTTACTATATTGGTTATAATGACAACTGGGAAATAAAAAATGAATTCCAGGTTGATGTTGTGCATTATTCTTTAGTAACAGACGGTTCAGGAAATGCTCATTTCATATATTCCGTTAGTAAAGGAAACCTCTTTGATAGAGTTTTATTCGATAGTGAATGGCACGAAAAACAGATAACGTTTTATGAATTGGAATCGGTATGGGAATATTTTTTGATTTTTTCTATAAAAACAGCAAAATCAAAACAAGGAAAAATTGCCTTATTCTACAGTTATAGAATATATAATGAAATACCAGGCGCAATAGAAAGTTTCCAATTACATTGTTTGGTTTATAATGGTTATTGGTCTGCACCCAAAGTTATGGCTACTTCTTCTCCAGTAGAACATAATCTTGCTTTTGATGATACAGAAAGATTACATTTAATTTGGCCGAGCATAGCCAATGTAAACGAAATTAATTATCAAACACTTAATGGTCAGAAATGGTCAAAGGTCGAACAAAAAAGATTATTCGAAAAAACAGCGACAATGGAAGGATATTATTCTTTCCACTCTTTGGATTTAGAAACACAAGGACGAACAATACTGATAGCTTTTGCAGTAGGTGAATTGATGCCAACGTATTTTGATTATGATCATTTTGTTGCATATTCGAATGATGGAGAAACTTTTACCTCTGTGCCTGTTTATAGAAGCGATACTACTAGTACAGCCCATCCACAAATAGAAAGCACTACTGAAGGCAACGTATATGTGATAGCTTTTGAGACTCCATTCGAGGGTGAATATAATCGCACTATTTACCTTGGTGTCTATGAGGGATTATTCACTTATCAAACAACTGCGATTTCGAATGAATACTTAGTACCAATATTTGCAACTGCAGTAATAGCTCTTGCTTTTAGAAAGAAAGCTAGACGAAAAACTGTCTAGTTTTTTTTACTCTTTTATTCCTAAAATTTAATTCTTATATAACTTCATCTGGAATTGTCAACCATTTTTTTCTTATCTCTCTGTTTTTTATTTCTTCTAATTTTCGTGTGGTCACTTTTATTCAAATTATATTTAATAGGTGACCATATACTATCAATATAGATGAAAATTCAGTTTGTGAAGTAAAATGTCTAATACTAAAGCTATACAAGAAATTCAGCTGGTTCTTGAGCAATTTAATGAAGCATATACAAAACAAGAGGCTGCTAAAATTGATGAATTTATGAAGAAATTCCATACTGCTAGTGATGAATCTCTTATCATTGGTACTGCCTATAAGGAATGGAAGTATGGTTCTACAGGTGCCAAAGAAATTTTCCTAAGCGATTGGAATAACCCTGGTATTTGGAGTTACGATTATAAAGACGCTAAAATCAATGTAAAAGATGCTGTTGCATGGATTAGTATGACAGGTAGATTAACTATGGAATTGCAATCTTCAGACGTTTATCAATGGATGCAAGCCCAGATTAAAAATAATATTGAAAATCAAGACAAAAATCCTGATGATAAGATGTGGGATATTATTAGTTCTGCTACCTTTTATCTTAATCACACAAAGAAAGGTGACAAGTATATTTTTCCCTTTAGGTTTACTGCTGTGTTGGTTTCTGAGAGCAATAGTTGGATCTTCCATCAGATGCATTTCTCATTTCCATACGTTTTGCCCTCTCCTCCTGTAAGGATTTATGAATAAAGTAATTTTAGAAGTATCACGTTCTATGATCTTGTTAGCTGTAAGCCAATCATTCATAGGCGTTGTTTCAGGATCCAAGAGAAAGGGGTCAGTTCGCCAATTGAGAAAGTCAGCCATTGTTACATTCCTACTAATTTGTTCTTTTCTTTATTATTAAAATACCTCTTTGTACTTTATTCGAAGTAATTAAAAGATTAACTATTCTTTTAAGCAAACATCGATTACTTTCGGTCATCTCTATAAAAAAATACTATATATTAAGCTAAATATATATTTTACTGAACCAAAATGCTCTCCAATGAACGACGATTAACAAAGAAGGCTTACAGAACGCTCATAAGTGGTCTGCCAGATGATGAATTGGAGCATGCATTAGAACAGATACAAGAACTATTAACCCCTGCAAATAAAGCCCTCCTTTTAACTGCAAAAGTAAAGATAAAACCAACTGCAGCACAACAAAAAGTGCTCTGGATCTTATCCGAAAACTGTCGGTTGATCTATAATTTCGCACTTGCTGAACGAAAGGAATGGTGGGATAACAATGAACACTTGCCAAAGAGGGAGAGAGACAAAGAAAGCAAACCTACTTATCAGAAACAATCAGCACAATTGCCAAAATTAAATGAGCAATATCCTCGCTACGGGAAAAATTATTATAAAACAAAACAAGACACTCTAAGACAGCTCGATGCGGATTTTTCCTCGTTTCATGCTCTAAGAAAAAACGGCGATAATGACGCTCAGCCACCGGGATTCAAAGGATACAAATACTTCACCACCATGCACTATAATCAAAGTGGTTTCAAAATAGAAGGAAACAAAGTAAACTTTACTCATTTCTATCCTACCAGAGAAACAAAAGACAAAGTGGACCTCTCTTTTTAGATGCAAGGAAAATTCACTTTCACCGGAAAAAAAGTCAAGCAAGTG
>DAOUWQ010000083.1 GCA_030667035.1 Candidatus Heimdallarchaeota archaeon
AACCCATTTTCAACCTTTCTCGGATTAGTACGAGATGATCCTAGAATTGTTCCTCCCTCTTGAACAATTTCTTTCACACGTTCCAAAGATAGATCTTCTGTTAATCCCTCAATCAAGCCTTTCCAACCGTCTTGAAAACCGATAACCTCATAGCCATTTTTAATTGCAGTTCTCGTAAAACCAGCTATTACGGGATTTAGTCCCGGAGCATCGCCACCGCTTGTTAAAATACCAATTTTTTTTGCCATTTTTGATCACATTCAAATATTCTGTAGTTGTATCGTTCACTTCAATTCTTATTTTTTTCTCTCAGTTTAACCTTATCTATTGATATTCAGCATTTGTTTTAGGTTTTTTATTGTTGGAAAAAATATTAATTACATGAAATTTGTATTGTATGAGTAATAGAATAGCATTTGGTGAATTAAAATGGCAGGTTACAATTATCGTTGGAGTATTGAAAAGCAAAAGGAAAAAGCAGAGGAAAATCTAATAAAATTTATTAAAAAACAAATCGCAAATTACAGTCCGTTTTATCTTGATTGGTTTAAGCGTCATGGAATCGATGTAACCAAAATACAAACAATTGCTGATGTAGAAAAAATCCCAATTGTAACAAAAGCAGAGCATTCATTAGACCCCTATTCGTTTATTTTAAAACCATTTATGCCTGAATGGTGGGAGTGTAAATATGAAACGACGCCACTTTCCAATTTTCAATCGTTTAAATACTGGTTTAATTCACTTAACAAAAGTTACTTCCGAGAAATCTTTGGTAAAGAACCTATGAAGGATGAAGAAAGAACAATTACAGAAGCATCTAATGATTGGTTACCAATTCATTTCCATACAACAGAAAGTGCAAAAGATCCTCGTTTGATTGCATATACTAAACGTGATTTAGAGAAAAATATACCCGAAATAGTAGCTCAAATTTATACTACAGGATTTAGAGCCTATTGGGAAGTTTTTAGTTTAATACCTGCATCACCATCAATAAATTTCTTCCAAAGTGTCTGGGCACCTCTATCAGTTGGAGGAGGATCATTCTTTACTTGTGGCGAGAATATAACATCAATTGATACACAAATTGATATAGCAAATAAAATTACTTTTGAAGTGTTTTTAAGCAAGCCAACTTATTTACTCAAATGGTTGAAGGCAGCTTTGGTTAAACTCAAGAAAAAAGAGATTTCACCAATAACTAGTGTTAAATTATGTATCTTATCTGGTGAACCTTTGAACCCAAAGATGAAAGCTCAAGTTAAAAAATTATTTAATGATCTTGGGTCACAACCAATTATCATTGAAAAATATTCCAATAATCGAACAAAAGTATCGTTTACTGAATGCTCAGAAAACTCTGGTATTCATTTAAATCCAAGATATTTCTACTGGGAAGTGTTGGACAAAAAATCAATGGAGCCTGTTGAGGAAGGAGAAAGTGGTTATCTTTGTTTTAGCCACATAGATTGGCGAGGTACTGTATTTCTACGATATAATACTGGTGACCTTATCGGAGGTTTAGAATGGAAAACTTGCGATTCTTGTGGATTGACAATGCCAACAATCAAAGGACCGATTACACGTAAAATGTAATTGGTATTCTTTTACTTAAAATTCCAAAACTATTTGCAGAGTCTTAAAATAAAGAAAAATAACCTCCAATTAGGAGGAAAGTAAAAGTGTTGATTATTTCACAGGGCGTT
The DNA here is from genome assembly GCA_030667035.1 of Candidatus Heimdallarchaeota archaeon. Classification (GTDB taxonomy): domain Archaea; phylum Asgardarchaeota; class Heimdallarchaeia; order JABLTI01; family JABLTI01; genus JABLTI01. The sequence continues at coordinate 1,710 of DAOUWQ010000083.1, forward strand.
TTTCAACGGTATCTAGATAATAGATAGCATTCATCGTTGCAAAGGCCATAATGATTATTACGATTGCAATTCCTAACCAAAATGTTGGTGAGATTCTAACAGTTGATGGAACGAAATCTTGGTCTGCGGGCCAACCTGCAGCGGGTCTAGGAGTACCTGAAGCCCATCTCGCGTAGATAAGACTGCCTATAAGATAGAGTATGCCACCAACAAAGACAGCACCGCCACCTACGGGACCTGGTCTTTCTCTTGTGAAATAACATGGTTTATTTTGATATGTTAACCAGAAAACATAAACTGCTCCTATGGATATAATAAGCAAGCCAATGCCAATTAGAACAGGTGCTGATGTTGGAAAGTCCAATAATAGACTAGTATCACCAAAAGTACCTTGGGCAATGTTGTCAGATCTCCACCTGCCACTCCACTTTGTATAATAAGTGAAGCTACTATCATCGGTTCCAAAGTGATTTACATAAGGAACTGCCATTGTAAAGAGAAGTAAAGTAAATGCGCCAATTAATACGCCTATTCCGAGCCATTTTTGAGATGGTCTAGTCATTTCATAACCCAAATGTTTTGCCTCCAATGGTAGCTATGGAATGGATTATTCTTTTTAATTCTTTTGATAGTTTAACGATTCTTAATATTTATAAGTAAGTAAGTTTTCCCTTCAAAAAGATTTTATTCTAATTTTATTGTTAGATAATATGTATGAGTGGTAAATTATGACAAAAGACCTATCTATTCACATTAAAATCTGGTTCGAAAAAAAGGGTGAATCTGTAATAGGACCAGGTAGAATGGCAATCCTGGAAGCAATAGATCAAACAGGTTCTCTCACTCAAGCAACAGAAATATGCAATATATCATTTCGCAAGGCTTGGAAACTTATCAATGAAATTAATGATAAAATGGAGCAACCTGTAATTTCTACCGCACGTGGAGGCAAAGGAGGAGGAGGAGGGACAACTCTTACAGACTATGGGAAAAAATTGCTAATGCAGTATCAGAAAATTCAATCGAGATTGGAAGATGTTGTGAGCAATCCAGATATATGGTCTGAAAAATAAAAAGTAGAAAATAAAAGGATAAAAAGAAAAAAATCTTATTGATCGTTTTCTTGATCAGAATCATCTATACGTTTTCGCTCAGCATTTAATCTATCAAGGAAACTAAATCTACTAGTTTCGTCTTCCTTTTCTGGTATTGCTTCATCGACGGGTTGTTCAATTGAAGGTTGTTCCATTATTGGAGGAGTAATTGTACTAATTGGTTGAGTTGCTGTCTTCTCAGGTTCAGTAGGTGGTTCAACTGCAGGCTGTTCTTTTAAATCAGTAGTAGTTGGTGCTAATGAAATTGGTTCTGTAAAGGAAGGTTTAGCTGTTTGATCGTTCTCTGCAGCGTCTACTAAAGGAGAAGCTACTACACTCGTATCGGGAGTTAAAGGAGCTGTAATTGGAGGAGTTACTGTACTAACCTCAGGAGCTATAGGAGCTGATGGAGATTCCATTATATTATCTACTGTTGGAGCTTCTATAGAAGGTACTCGACCAAGTCCCAAAGGTTGAGCAGATAAATGTTGTGAACCAGAAATTGTATGTACTTCAGGTTGTTGTGGATCTGAAGTATCTACCATTTCAGTGGTAGGCATAGCTAATCCTTTCTTATCATAAATCATCAACTTACTAATCGCTTCAAATGTTTCTGTTATACCCAATCCTTTCAAACTCGTTGTAGGTATGTAGTAAGATATATTGAGTCTCTCTGCGGTTTCTAAACCTTCTTCATTCAATACTTCACGCAGCTCTTCAACATCATTCTTTGTACTGACAAGAACTTTTGGGATGTTTATATCCTCTAATTTATTAATCCATTTATCAAGGGAATCGAGAGTATCTCTTCGTGTCGTATCGTAACAAAGGATAGCGCCATGAGCGCCTTTTGTGAAGATATTACTGATTTCAGCGAATTGATCTTGACCACCAATATCACAAATCTGCAATGTTACCTCCTCTCCATCCACAACTAGTTTTTTGCTAAAGAAATCAGCACCAATAGATAATTTGTAGCTTCCAAAGAATTCACCGGTAGTTAGGTAATTACAAATTGATGTTTTACCGATTCCACCGTCACCGAGGACTACAACTTTGAAGAAGGTTGCCACTAAATATGTCTCCAATTGTTTTGATTGATTGTTTCATATATTTAACGTAAATTAAACGTTTGTAAGCGATTTAATTACATATTTCCTACTAAAATTACCTATTTAAGTTTTCGATACGTACTATCTACTGACAAAAAATACTCCTAGTATTACTAATTTATTATCTTAAATAAGTAGAGCGGTAATAGTACAGCATTAAGTAGAACCTAGACTATTATTAACTAAATAATACAGGACCGTGTTTTTTTCGATATAAATTGCGTTTTAGAGGAAAAATTCTTATTTGCTGAACAAGTTTTTAAAGAGATTACCTATTGATAAATGTTAATAGTAGATATAATTATTAATAAAAAAGAATAGAAATCAATAAAAAACCATCAAACATCAGCAGATATGGAAAGTGTTATTCGATGAAAATCTCAAGAATTATAAAAAACAGGAAGGCAATGACACCTTTGATGATTGGGTTGATTGTCGCTGCGTCAGTTGTAGTCGTATTCTTTATTGTTATGGCAGCAGTAATTCCTTCCATGAGTCATGACTTAAGTATGCAAATTAAGGATAGAAGCATTAAGGCAAATTCCACACTTAACGATCTTTCTTTGAAATTTAACGTAATGTGTGATTATGCAGAGGGCTAAGTTTGGAGAGCAGAAATTCACAAAAATGGTGGACTCTACGGTTACTTCAGTTTAGCGGATGAAGATCCTTTTGAGAAAAATGATCAAAGAACAATTATTGTAGCATACTTTTTAGCAGAAACAGGTATAAATGCAACTGAAGTTGATGGTGGCCGGTTGGTTTTCCAAGATGGACATGATTATGTTCTAAGAGTTTTTTACAGACCTATTGAATCTGAAATTCTAAACACCTATTGTGAACTAGCTTTTGCTTATATACCTGCTTAAACATTAAAAGGAAAAAAATTCCTTTTTTTCTCTTTATTTTTATTCTTTTATGTTTTTCATTTCTTCTCTTTGTAAGAAGATTCCAAATGCAAACATTTTAAAGTGGATTATGTATGTAAATATATGTAGAAGTATATAATAATAGATACATAGTTTGTGATATAAAAATGGTTGAGAAAATAATTGACATTTCAGTAATGAATGTTGGTGAAATTGATGGTCGCGCTTATATGAATAAGCGTGATATGGAAAGAATTGGTGTAGATGATTTTGATATCATCCAACTAATTAATGAGTTTGAAGATAGCTGTGCAGTACAAGTTCTCGAAAACGATGAGGTAGAGGCAGATACAGTTGCAGTTGACAATGGAATTCTTGATTCCGCGAACATTAGTGATGGCGACAGGGTTAAAGTAAGAAGAGCCCAAATTAAGAACGAAGCAATAACTAGAGTGAAGTTTGGTATTGAACCTCTTGAAGGTCAACCAGTTGAAGAATGTATAACATACATTTTAGAGAATTTTGATGAACTAACATCTGTTATAAGAAACAGACCCGTTTACCGTAATTTACAAATTGACTGGCCTGATGCCGGTTGTGGACACGTTAAAATTACCTTTTTAGATGCAGATCCAGACATGGAAGGCGATGAAGTTGGTATTATTGATCCTTCAGTGAAGGAAGTAGAAGTTCAATTAGTTCCAGCGAGTGAAATGTCCTTTAATGCAGTTTTAATTCTCGATGTTTCAGGTTCAATGAGCAAAGTTGATATGGTTGTTAAAGGAACCGGAACTGCTGTTGAAGGGTTAAGAAGAGGTCTTAAAGGAAGCAAAGATTTAGACGCTCTCTTAGACGAATTTGAAGAGAAGAAAGTGTCTCGAATTAAAGGTGCTGCCTTAGCAACTCTATTGTTCCTTTCACAGAAAGTTAGTCGTGGTTGGGGTGAACAATTATCTATTCTCAGTTTTGCTGGGGATGTCGATGTATTTGAAATTGAATATGGTTCAGGTGGGCCTACACCAGTTATTGCATGCACTGGTCAAGCAAAATCAGCCGGTCTAGAAATCATTGCTGATTATGTTTCCAAGCGATGCTCCAAAGGTGGCGGACTTACATTCATGAGTGGTGCAATCCAACAAGCTTATGAAATGACAAAGAAATTCGAGCCAAATTCAATAACAGGTAAAATGAATCCAGCAATGATTATTCTTCTTACAGATGGGCAACCAAACAAAGGAAATGGTCTTGGTATAAATCCAGTACCTGTTGCACGCAAATGTGCACGAGATTATCCAAATACGATTTTCTATACCATAGGACTTGGTGAAGCAGATAAAAGACTGCTTAAAAAATTGTCTGAAATTGGCAGAGGAGAATTTTACGAAGCAAATGATCTCGGTGAATTAACTAAATTCTACGATCTCCTTGCAAGAAGATTCATGATCGCCTTAAAAACCGAACCAACTGAACTTGTTGAACAAATTCCAGAAGACTTCTTTGATGAAGTCGCTGATGATGAAGAAAGCGATGAAGTCGAGTTAGCTCTTGAGGAAGAGTATGGTAGTGCAGGCGAAGATATAGAAGAATTCGAAGAAGAACTCGAAGAAGTCGAAGAAGAACTCGAAGAAGACGATTAAGAATATTTCTTCTTCATTATTTTCTTTTTTTTATTTATTTTAATCTTTTTTCAGCTTAACATAGTTTTTTAAAAAAAAATAAAAAATAGATCGATTTAATCGATCAATTAACTAGTGTTTTTTAAACAAGCGATAATATTATAGATAATTCTACGCCTGGAATCAGAGAAACTCCATAGATTGCTAATGAAATAATTTGGAATATTCCCCAACCAATACAGAAAAAGGATACAATAATTGCTATTGGCAT
>DAOUWQ010000260.1 GCA_030667035.1 Candidatus Heimdallarchaeota archaeon
ACTTCTTTACAGAAGTAAGAATTCCTTGGATTTCAAATAGACTTGATAGATATTTTAGCAATGAAGAAAAAGGTGAAAAGGTTAAAGCGCTCAAGTATGCTTTGAAAGTTAGAGATGAAACTATCGATGGCCATCGAGAAGATTTAATTGAAAAAGATTCGAAGAGAGCAAAGGATCTTGAAACAATCCATCGTTTGGAAGAAGATCAAAAATCAAAAGTAACAGTGCTAAGCAAACTTCGTGAAGAAAAATCAGAACTTGGAAATCGACTTGAGAAACTTCACACAGTCAATGATGACTTGGCAAATATTATTGATAGTACAATTCGAAGACAACTATCAAAGTCAAGTAAAACTGCACAAAAAGCAAAAGTTTCTGATATTATTTCATTAATATGGTTATCTGAGGAGCGATTAATTAACTACATTGAATCAATTCCTTTACTCAATGATAGATATATTATGGACAAGTCAAAGAATTTTATTCTTACGAAAGATTATGCCCGTGAACTTGTTAGGCAAGCTTATTGGAAAAGAGTAGGAGCTATGCATCTAAAGAAGATTAAACAAGTAAAAGTATCCAATCTTGCGGATGATACAAATATTGAAGTTAAAACATTAAAATTGATTCTTAGAGATCTTGTTGAACGAAAGGAAATCCCTGCACCTATACATATGGATAGAGCTTCGTTACTATTGTCAATTTCTGAGGAATTAATTTCTGAAATGGTTGAAGCTGCAGAGCGAACACCAATAATCTCGTTAAAAGAAATCTCTAAATCTTATGATACAACAGAAGAGAGTGCAAGAATAATCTTTGAGAAAATATCTGAAGAAGGATATGTTAATGGTGAATTCATAAATGAAGATAATTTCGTTGTATTAGATTTACTAGCTACAATAATAACAAAAGAAGGTAGTATTGATTTAGAAAAATTTGTTAAAGAGTATACTATTGAAGATAAAGAAGAAATTCGTATATTGATTGAAAAATTAATTCAAACAGATCAGCTTGAGGGAACATTTTTCACTGAAGATCTTTTCCTCAGCACAAAGAATTTACCCGATCAATTGAAAGAGATGATTTTAACTAGTGTAGACGATGTCTTAAAAGGCGATACTCGAAGAGTCGTATTTGATATCGGCAGTGTAGTAGAATCCATTTTGAAACAGAAATTACTTCTTGAAATTCAAGAAGTATCCAACGTTGATAAATTACCTCGATTCCAGGATATTGTAGAATCAAAAGAATTAGGCAAAATTCTAAGAGCAGCTGAAGCTTCAAAAATATCCTTACCTTCCTTTGTTGAACTAAAGAGTTTGAATAGATTCTGGGCACAGAAAATTAAACATACAAAACCAGGTGAATTGCCTTACATACCAACACTTGAAGAATCAAAGCTATTCTTATTTGAAGCAAATAGAGCGCTAAATAAATTGCATGGGCAGAAAATACCCACTCAATGGAAGAAGAAGATAGCTGAAAATCTTCTCAAAGATAAATAATTGTAATTAACAGCAATCTATTATAAATTTTAATAAAATGAAAAATTGTTGGGAAATAATTCCCAAACAAGTTAATTTTGAATTGTCTATGAAATAATATAAGTCAATTTCTTTCTGTTTTGGAAGAACATCATTATTCTTTCCACAAAAGATAAGTTTGGTTTGTATATTAATAGCATATTATCTTCGTAAGAATAGATGAATTCAATTCTCTTAATAAGAACTTCTTGTTTTTCATCAATGGTTTTCACCGTAACAGAATCTTCATTTATTTCAACTAATTTACCTTTCAGTAAAGTATCGAGATCATCTTTTGTTTGAAACGAAACATTCTTCCCTTTAAGAGAGTCAAACATTGTTCTTTGTTGCTTTTCTTTTCCTTTCTTCAGATAAACAGCAAATGGTTTGAATTCAAGGATGAAACTTTTTCCGCTAATAACTTTCGTTTCTTCACCAAGGGTAATAGTAAAATTGCTTTCAGCTAGACCCTCATCTGAAAATTCAATGTTATCCAAACGAGCTGATTTAGTAACGCCTTTTTGAAGGAGTAAAATATCTTTACCAATCATATTTTCAAAATAGTGGATTGGGATACCTGGAATAGACAATTCCTTTATCTCGCTCTCTTCACCAAGCATCTGAACTTTAAAAGCAAATTTCTTCTCACTTGTACCTAGTTGTTTAATGACACCAAACTTTCCATTTTTGAAAAGTTGTTTTTGTCCTTCAGCCATTTCAAAAACACTGTAATCACTTAAAGTAATTTCTTTCTTACCTTCAGCAGTGGAAATTTCTAAGACGACTAATGTTGTGATATTGGATGTTGTTTTTATTTTCACAACTTTTCCTTGAAGATATTCTTTTTTATCCAATTTTGAAATTGCTACAATATCTTTTCCTTTAATGAATTAATATTGATATGTTTTATGGGAAACTTCATCATATTGTTTTGGGCCGTTTTTGCCATAAGCTTCGATGAATGCTTGATCGATTAATTCAGCAATACCATCTCTTGACTCTTGAAGTTCTTTCAAATATTTTCTTCGTACAAAAGGTATTAACAAAAGCATGGGCAACATAGCAGCTTTTACTGGACGTAGTTTTTCTTGATCCGTTAAAGCAACCACTCTGTAAGCAGATTTTGGGTGGCTTGCCATTAGATTGATTAGCAAGTCCATCTTTTTGGGTTTAATTGTAATATCGTACATATTTCGACCGGCATCACCCAAAAATCTGATTTTTTCTGCTTTAGTTTGCTCTTTATCAGTTAGGAGATACACGCTTAAGCCCATTTCACTTGCAATTCCTTGATAGAACCCATCCAATTTTACAAGTGATTTTGCTAGAGCTTTTCCATACCCAGCTTCCATTGTAAGACGATCTGCTCTGCCTTCTAATATTCTTACGAAAAGATAGGAGAATACAAGGATAACAATATTGTATAGATAATACCATAGAAAATCTAGCCCAACATTTGGATCAAAGATATAGTCAAGTGTTGTTGCAGGTAGTTGTAATGCTTTAGTAATAGCAAATGTAATCGTAGTTATCAAAAATAACCAAAGCGTATGAACTCTTTGTGCGTGAGCAAGCTCATGTCCTGCAATACCTCGAATATCATCATCAGTGAAATCAGAAAGATCTCGAGACATGAAAGCAATTCTCTTATCGAAAAATGCTCCAAAGGCAAATGCATTGAGTATAGGAGCTTTTACTTTTCCGACTCGAACTTTGCTTTTAACGCCTAATTTCTCTTTTACTTCTTGCACTAGACCCAACACACGTTCATCTTCAACCTTCTTAACACCAAAAACGAGGTGTAACAAAGGTCCAGAAATAAGGTATAGAAGGAAGTTCACAACAATCATTATTTCATATGTACCAAATGAAGCAAAAAGAACCCGGTCTCCTATAGCTTCAGGTACTCCGGGGAAAGTTACATTGAGAAACTCTGTAAAGTTATAGAGAACCAAATAAGATAATGCAAAGAACATTAAATAGATAATTTGTGGAGATGTTAAACGAGAAACTAAGAAAAATCTCCTTCCAAAGAAGATGATACAGAGTAGGAAGAACACATAAATAAAAACATTCCAAGCAATGCCAAACCACTGTTGACCGGTTAAACCCCAATATGGTACTTCTTCTGGAGTGGTAAAATTCAGAATTACTCTTGCATGCCATTCTAAAACAATTTGGATTATTCTTCCACTTAAAACAACAAGATAAGATACCAGCGAGGCAAGCATTAATTCTCGCCAAACGGGACTTTCACGAATTGTCCAAACTGAAAATATCATTAACCAGCAAAGTGCTGAAAGAATTGCTAATAATAAATCACCAGTAAATCCTTGAACTAAACCACCAATAACTCCTCCCAACAATAACATCAATAAATCAGGTTCAGTTTTTTGAGTGATAATTGTGTACAATTCTGTTAATATAATTATACCACAAAAAATTGATAAAATGAAACCCAAAGAATATTGATAATGTTCAGCATCAAACAATAAGCTAAAATTAAAGAT
>DAOUWQ010000200.1 GCA_030667035.1 Candidatus Heimdallarchaeota archaeon
AAATACTCATGGATTTACCTGGAAAAGAAAAGAGCCAAAAATCTGTTTGTTGTATCCAATTGATGGTCGATTATCTCACAAATTGAAATTCGCTGATATAGCATTTATAGAAACTTCTGATATCATGATAAAGAATGAGAACGCATTTTTACATGAAGTAGTAAAACTACTAAATTATACTAAAACAATTTTTGCTTGGGTGAGACAAGATAGAAGAGGAATACGTGCAATTACTTATGAATTGTTCACAGAAATGCAAACAATGCTTTTAATTGAAAAAATGTTCAAAAAGAAACCAAATTTTACAGATTTGCTAGAAAAACTTGACAATCTATGGATACCATATATTCGTTCAGAAACATTTTTTGATGATGACGAACTTGAGAGAATTTTACAACAAAGTTACACCTTAATCACTAATGCAGAATTTGAACCTCTGTATCAATTGGGTGAACTTTATGCTGAAATGAATATTATTCTACTTGAATAATATAATAAAAGTAATCCTTAACAGGATTGCTTTCAAGTTATTTTTAATTATTAAATTAGATGTTTGTTTGAGGAGAATTTCTAATGCTTTTTATAGTGATTCGTACAAAATAACATTAGATGATTAGCAAAGAGCGAAAAGAAATTGAACAAAACAAATTCACTTTATTGTCCTTATTGTGGTTCAGTTCAACAGGATGCTAGCCGTTTTTGTAGTTCGTGTGGTGCAGATATAAATGAAACTACTGAGACAGAATCAACTGGTATTCGAATTATTGGTGAACGACCAATGAATTCTAATGATTACCAACGATTAAATGCATCTACAGCAACTGCTGGTGGGTATTCAACTGGTAGTCAAACTTCACATACATATGGGGCACCTGTTTATAGATCAACTACTATAAGGTCTGCAAGCAAAGATAATGCCACAGTAGCAATTGTCCTAGGAATCGTTGGATTCTTCTTCAGTTGTTTTATTATTCCAATAATTGGTCTTCATTATGTTAGAAAAGCTGAAGATCGAGGTGAAGATCCATCTACAATTCAAATAGCAAAAGTATTGAATTGGATTCAATTGATTCTAATGCTAGTTGGTACAATAACTGCTTTCATTTATTTCTTCAGTTTTGGATTCTTGTATTATTAATTTAAATGCAAGATCAGAAACTTTTTTTTGATACAATGAAAAATTCTAATGGTTTATATATTAGTAATTTAATTGTAAATCTAGATAATTGAAAGAGTGCATAAAATTTGAGCAAATCTGAATCCAAATTGTGTCCTAAATGTGGTAAAATACAAGAGGAAGAGAGTATTTTCTGTGGTTCGTGTGGAGCAGATTTATCAAGTAAATCAGAAGTACGAACTATTGATAGTCGCACGCTAACTAATAGACCACTGGAAAATGAGGAATTTAGTAAGAAAAATTCTACCTCAAAAAAAATCGGTAGATTTACTCCAGGCAGTCAAGAATCCGGCGATTTTGATAAATCAACTTTTGATGCAGCTACCTATACTCCATCACATGAAAATGCAAAAAAAGCATTAATAGCGAGTATATTTGGTCTCTTCTTATTTTTGTTTTTTGTACCAACTTATTTAGGTTTTCAATTCCTGAAAAGTGCAGAACACGAAAATGAGGATAGAGTAATGATTTCGGTAGCTAAAATTATTCTTTGGTTTCAACTCATTGCTTGGTCAGGAGCAATTTTTGCTGGAGCTTTATATGCTTTTGTCTCACTTGTCTTCTAAATTGAAAAAAGATTTTCCGTAACTTTTACTGTAACATTTCATTAAAAAAAAGGAAATAATTAAAAATAAAATAAGATATAATCTAACTAGAAAAAAGGAGAGTAAGTATATTGAGTGAACATACAAATCATTGCCCATTTTGTGGGTCTTTAGTAGAATCAATGAACGAATTTTGTCCTAACTGTGGAGCTTCTTTAGATGAAATAAGCAAATCTGGAAATATTGGTTCTAGCACCGGAATGCCCACACCTAGTAGTCCTACACCAAGTCAACAACCAGTTTATACACAGCAACCTGTTTATACTCAACAACCAGTCTATACCCAACAACCAGTCTATACCCAGCAAAAATCTAGTAGTAGCTCTTCATCAGGCACACTTGCACTAATCTTTGGTATTTTGGGTTGTATTGGAATTTTACCGTGTATTGGAAGTATTGTGGCTGTTATTGCATGAGCCTCAGCAAAAAAAGATGGTGATTCAGCAGGCAATGCAGGTTTTATACTTGGTTGGCTTGGATTATGCCTTTATATTGGAGGTATAATATTTTATGTTGTTTTCTTCTTTATGTGGTATTGATAAGAGAAGAATTGAGGAGAACAATTAATCAACTCCTCATAATTAATTTTTTTTAAAATGCACTCTTAATTACAGGGAATAATTCGAATTGTTCAGACCCATCAGGAAATTCTACTCTCATTATGTGTTTTCGTTGTTCCAGTGATTGTACAGTATCATTGGCTTCTTCATTTGAAATTCTGAGATAATGAACAATATCATTTATTGAGACCTTCCGTTTATATCTAATAAATGACACCAATCTAGATTCTGGAGAATCAAAACCATAGTTCTTCTGTTGGCGTACTGGAATAACGGGGGCTTGAATTGAATTATCAGGTAAAGCAAATAGCCTGTTAACTGTAGGAGCAATTTTTCTGAACATATCTATAGGAATAGGGCTATTTCCTGATTCAAACAATTTCTTATCAAACATTAAATTAAAATGCTCTGAGATTCTCACCAATCTCTTATAAGTTAAGTTTGGATTCGCATCAGTTGAAGTGCTTGCTACGAAAATCAATTGATCATTGATATTGAATACAAAACGAATTTTATTTGTTTCAATCCATTTCATTTCAGCACCAAATGAACCCACAAATGAATTAACAGCACTAAGAAATCCACTTATCAAATTCTCATCATTAGTATTGTTATCATATTTTTTATGGAATAAACAAGTACCTGATATTTGCATAATCCATATTTGTTGCAAACTCACTAATTTTTCACCTTCACACATTACTACTATCCGATTAACTGATTATGTTCAAATTTAGATTAAAATCAATGTAATATCTACATTATCTTAAAATAACATGGTTCTCTTTTCACTCGCTCTAATTGATTTTTTTCACCTTTTTATGCAATTTAGACCTTTCAGAACAATTATATATCGTTAAAGCGATATATTGTTTATACAATATATGCTTTGGGCGATATATTGTCCTTTAGTAACAACTAAAGAAAAGAAAAATTTACCAAGGTGATTAAAATATCATTAACGAGTTACGCAATGAGACGAGCTATTTATATCATCCCAACATTATTGGGAATATCAATACTTAGTTTTTTGTTAATCGCAGCTTCACCAGGTGACCCTATCATGATACGTATGGGGTTATTTGTTGGAGAGCAACCAGATTATGAGGAAATGTACGATCAGATTGGATACGAAATTGGCCTACTTGATGAAGATGGAAATCAAATTAGCGTAGTTGTTAGATATCTCCGCTGGATAGGGTTGATGAGAAGACCTATAGCATACGAAACTGACCCTGCTACAGGAGAAGCACTCTACGCGTTTAGCGGTATTCTACAAGGAGATTTTGGCAGATCCTGGTTTTGGATTGAAAGTGGTAATATTGGAAAACCAATTGGAGGAATTATTGCTTCAAGAATGTGGTACACACTTTTTCTAACAACACCTGCGTTTATTATTACTACAATACTCGCAACAATAATTGGGGTTGTACAAGCAACTAGGCAGTACAGCATATGGGATAAAGGAGTAACGGTGGCGTCGCTAATTGGTTTCTCAATGCCAGTTTTTTGGTTAGCCAAATTAATTATGCTTGGTTCTTTCTTTATGTTTAATTTCACGGGAGCCACACAAGGATCAGCATTTAGAGAACCATTCATCCTTAATCCTACATTTTATGTTTTCTTAATACTTCCTACGATTACATTAGTACTAACTGGATTAGTATTTCTCTCTAGACTTACGCGATCTCAACTATTAGATATCTTGAGGCAAGATTATATAACAACTGCTCGAGCAAAAGGACTGGCTGAAAGATCAGTTGTCTATAAGCATGCATTTAGAAATGCATTATTGCCTATCGTAACAGTTGTAGGAATGGCATTACCAGGCCTACTCGGTGGAGCAGTCATGGTGGAAGGAGTATTTGGTTGGCCAGGATTAGGAAGTGTCTTCCTGACAAGCGCGCTTCAAAGAGATCATCCAATGATGATGGCAACAAACTTCATCTTTGGTGCAATGTTTTTGGTATTTAGATTGGTTGTGGATCTCAGCTATGGATTAGTAGATCCAAGGATCAGATATTAGGAGGAAATCAAATTTGGCAACGGTAAACGAAACAAGCGTCGATAGAGAAGCTAGAATCTTAGAAGAGATCAAATTAGTGGAAGGATCAAATCTATGGTCTCTGGTAATGAGACGTATGCGAAAAGATTCCATGGGTATGTTTGGATTCTATCTTGTAGCATTTTTGGTCATCATGGCAGTTATTGCTTTTGTAATACAGCAATACGATGCCCTTTTTGGATTGAACAATCCAACAGGTGATCTTTGGGATCAAAATAACTACTACATCGAAATTTGGATACCAGGCACTGAAAAGTTC
>DAOUWQ010000099.1 GCA_030667035.1 Candidatus Heimdallarchaeota archaeon
CCAATCTCTTTGTCTAAATCATCAATTAATTCATCGGAGGCAATAATAAAATCAGCTTGTTTTACAGATAGTTCCATAGCATAAAGAGCTAATTCACCGGCACTATCTAAACTTATCTTCAAAGCTTTTGCGATAATAGTTGGATTTGCTTCAGCTAATTCTTGTATGGTCATATAACCCATTGTTGTTAGTGCTTTATTTATTCCAAGTGGAGGGTCCCCATGAAATTCTCTTTGCACTAGAAGCATATGAGATTTTATTGCAGCAATAAATAGCTGTTCAGCAATTGTAATAGTTGAACCGATTACATTCATAATTGTTGGGGGTAAAATCTCAATAAGCTCAGGTATTGTATGATAACCCATGGATTTTAAACGGTGCAAATATAGTTGTTTTAACTCTTGCTCTTTATCAACAGGCATAAGGCTCCCGACCTATAGTGAAGTATTGAAATATTCATATATCACAAGTTAATTTGTCTTCATTCATTCTTATTGGTTTTGTTGTAGCAATTTCTTAAAAAAATATTTGAAATAACATTAGAATAGAAATTTCCTTAGAAGAAAATCAAAACAATATGAATGTAAGGCATTATATATTTGAATCAATACTAGTCAACATGGAAGGTAGGCAATGAATTTATCCACTGATGATTTTTATAAATTAGAAGCCCCTCCGGCAGTAGAAATTAATGTACGCCCTAATATTCTCTATACGGAAGAATATTCATATCTAACTAAAGATGAACTTGAGGTACTATTTCTATTAGCTACTACTGAAATGTCTGCTGAAGGTATGACATCTTTCTCTTTCTCAGGTATTAAAAGGCAGTTAGGAAAACATCAGCAAAAAATCACCAAAGCAATAAATAGATTAGTTTCAAAAGGGCTCATCAGTAAAAACGACACTGGTTATTCGATATCTAACAAGGGTACTTCGATTTTATCTCAAGTAATCAAAGTACAAAATGCAGTGGATATGCATAAAGCAACTGATAGATATCTTGAGCAAAGGATTATTTTTGACTCTACTATTTCTCTCGATGAAATTGCTATTCTTCTAGTAGGCAAATGGTTTGGATCTTTTAGATATATTTCCCATACTGAAGGAAAACAGCTTACAGTTCGTTGGCAATTAGTTGATACTAAATCTTCTGCTACATTGAAACTCTTACCTGATGAAGCAATATTAAACATCATTCCAGATAGTAATGATCTATTACAATTTTCTTATGAACAAGCACTGGAAGATCTTTCACAGTATATTATATCAGTAGCTATGTCTCTTGGGGTTACATCCACAATTGAAAGTGAAGGGTGGCAAAGTAGTTCTATCTCAGAATTAGAATATGCACAAAAGCTAACTTCCTGGTTAGGAAATCTTGATGCAGGGTCTCTTTCCGAAAACTAGTTTTTCTTGAATGAGAAGTGCAATTTTATTAAGTTATTTTTGACGGTTTATTATCTTTTTTTTGAAAAAAAATGGACAATATAAGACCTAGTCATTTTATATAATGATATTACAAGTGTAATATAGAATAAAAAAATGTGAGGTTGAAAAATTGCAACCAACTAAGAATTTCGAAGAACAACTTGCTAAAGGAACGACAACCGTTGGAGTAAAATGCAAAGATTGTGCAATCCTTGTAGCTGATATGCGAGCAAGCATGGGAACATTAGTTGCTTCAGATCACGCCAAAAAAGTTCATGCATTGAATGAATTTTCAGCAATAACCATTGCAGGGTTAGTATCTGATGCTCAATACATCATAGATATTATGCAAGCACAAATTCGACTCTTTGAGTTGGATCGTAAACGTTTGCCAAAAACTTCTATGATTGCTAATCTAGTGAAGAACATGCTTTACGGTCAATATCGAGCCTATTTCCCATATTACGTCCAATTAATCATTGGAGGTTGGGATAAAACAGGCCCACACATCTTTTCCTTTGATATGGCAGGGTCCCTATCAGAAGATGACTGGTTTTCATCTGGTTCTGGATCACCAATAGCTTTTGGTGTTTTAGAAGTATTATACAAAGAAGATATGACCGAAAAAGAAGGTATGAAAGTAGCCCTCAAAGCATTGAAAGCTGCAATAAAACGCGACACTGCAACCGGCGATGGTATCCGCGCAGTGGTAATTGATAGCAAAGGATTCAGAGAGCTATCAAAACAAGAAGTAATTGAGCATGGAGGAGACCTATAAAATGTTTTCACAACCAAGTCAATTCGGATATGACAAAGCAACGGTTATCTTCTCACCTGACGGCAGAATTATCCAAGTAGAGTATGCTCGAGAAGCAGTCAAAATGGGTAGTACCGCTGTTGGCCTTAAAACAAATAATTGTGTAGTGCTAGCCGGTCAAAAAAGAGCATTTGAACTAATTGAATCAGCTGACAAAGTATTCAAAATCGATGAACACATTGCTTCAACCTTTTCTGGATATTCAGCAGATGGCAGAGCTCTTTTACAGCGTGCTCGTGTTGAAGCTCAAATTGAAAGAATAACTTATGGAGAAGTTATTGATCCAGAAGTTCTTTCCGAAAAGATAGGCGATTACTTACAATCCTTTACACAATATGGTGGAGTAAGACCTTTTGGAATCGCTGTTCTGTTTGGCAGTGTATATGAAGGTGATACATTCCTTTACTTTATTGACCCTGGTGGGGCAATCTTCAGTTGTTTAGCAACCGCTATTGGTGCTAACGAAGGTGCAGCAAAAGAAGTCTTGAAAGCTGGCTTTAAGAAAACTCTTAGTAATAAAGCAGCTATTAAACTTGCATTAGATGCACTTAAAGCAGCAGCAGATGAAGAAGAAGGAACCATCACAGCTGAATTGGCTCTAATCGACACCAAAACAAGTAAAGTTCAAATTTTAAGTCAAAAAGATATTGATGAGATATTGAAAGCTTAAATCCTTTCAATTCTCTATCTTTATTTTTCTAATTTTTTTTAATTTCTATTAATTTTCAAAAGTAATTCAGGCAAATCCTTCAATAATGGAATAATAAATGTTGGATTATAATCGGCTAATCTTGCACCATATATTGGACCAAATTCACCTAAAACACTCACCATTCGAACATTAGCTCTTTGTGCAGCAATAATATCAGTTGGAAGATCACCAATGTAAAGACATTCACTTGATTTCAACCCTAACCCTTTGACTCCTTTAAGTATGCTTTCTGGGTGAGGTTTAGCTTGTGTACAGTCGTCTCGAGTTATAATAACATCAAAATTATTCAAAGCAGGTATCTTTTTCAAAGCTCTCTCAATGACATTTCTCTCAGCAGAAGTTACTAACCCCATTTTATATTTGGCTGCTAGTTTTTCTAATGTTTCATTTGCTTGTGGTAAAGGTACAATATTCATTTTGCTTTTATAATACATAACAACGCCTGTTATCATAAATTTTAATCTTTGAAAATCATTCAAAGTATTAACATTGCTTATTTCTAGAAATTTCATCAAAGCATATAGTGGACTAACCTTTTCACCAGTCAAAATTTGTTTTAAGGTCTGTTCCATAGTTTCAATAACTACTTCACGTTTAATGTCTGGTTTTGCTTTTTTTAATGCCCAGAGATATGGCCATCCCATTCGAGCCATGAGTGAGGAAATCACACCATCAAAATCAAATAGTATTCCTTGAACTTCTGTTCCCGTCATTATAGTTAGTCCTAGTAAATTTCTACGATAATGTTAATTGTCGACATTAAAGGTTATTGATGTAGAAGTAATTCATTTTTTTCGAAAAAAACGATTGAAAGTAGGTATATTCAGAAATATTCATTTAATTAAAGAAAGAAATACTTACAAGAATAATAATTATCATTCGGGATGTGAACGATATATTGTCCAAATACGAAAAGACACTGACGGAATATATTGATGAATTAGACAGTGACGAAACCAAAGTGCAAATTCAGGCAGCAATAGCTTTAGGAGAATGGGGCAATGATCGTGCAGTATCTCCACTTATTAGAGCTCTCTCTGCAAAGAATGATGATTTTAGGAGAGAAGCAGCTCGAGCATTAAAAGAGATTGGAAATAAAAGAGCAATTGAACCATTAATTGATGTTGTTTATAATGATCCTTCCCCTGAAGTACGAGCTGAAGCAGCTTTTGATCTGGGATATTTTTCTCTATCTAGTAAAGAAGCTGATGTGCTTATAGAATCGCTCAATGATAAACATTATTTAGTTAGACAAAATATTGCTTTTGCCCTTGGGAAGATTGGAAGAAGAAAGAGTGTAATGCCACTAATAAAACTACTCAAAAAAGAGGAGAACTATAATGTAAGAGAGCTGATTGCTTGGGCATTAGGAGAGCTCAAAGATAAAAGAGCAATTCAACCTTTAATTCTTACTTTAGATGATAAACATATTGCAGTTAGAAGGAATGCTGCTTATGCACTTGGGAGATTAGGTGATCTTTTAGCAGTTAAAGCACTAAAAAATAATCTTCTTCGAGAAGGAGAAGCAAAGGAAATTGCTTGGGCTTTAAGTAAAATATTAATGAAGCGTCCTGCAGTGAAAATTCTGAAAGAGAGCTATAAGAAGAAGAGAAAAGATAGAATATATGGTGATTGTGTAGAAATTTGCAGGGTATTATTTGAGATAGATCGTAATAGCGCAGAAGATCTCATTAAAGAAATGCTAAATGACTCAGACTTCGCTCTATATCAGGAAGATATCAAAACGATAATTTGAAAAGGATTTTTAGGTTTCATCTGCCTCAGTTGACACAATTATGGTTTCTAAAACATCATCCAACAAAGGTCTATCTTGATCGGGTGGAGGACCTTCAATAGGTTTTGCTGCACCAATTTTGGGCGCTTCACCTAGATCACGTAAACCACCACTTCTTCGAGTACCACTAGTTGCTGGTCCGGTGGCAGTCCTTGATTGAGAAATTGCTCGAGTAAGTTTTGATTCCAGTTGATCAATCCTTTTAATCAGCTGTATAACCTCTTCATTGCTCATTTCAGAAGTAACAGATTTCTTTTGGCCTTTCTGAGCTTTTTCTTCTTTGGGCATTATTTTACTGAACTTCATTCCTAACTCTTCGATTTTTCCAAGTATTTTGTCATTAGCTTCATCAGATAATTCATATTGAACTGTTTGATTGGATGTTTCTGCTTCGACGGGAACTTGATGTTGAATATCTTCTTTCAAAGTTTGAATAAAAGCATATAATTCATCTAATCGCTTAGAAGTATTAGGATCAGTTGTAGTGAGCGTTTCAGAATATTTGGGTGGAGGACTTTTATCAGATGCAGAACCAAAATGCTGTTTATGTAGTTCAGAAATAGCCATAGTTACAACTTCAATAGCAGATGGATATTCAGTTAAAAGATCTTCAATTTGACCTTTAGTGTCAGAATCGTACACATATTCCAAATTGAATCTTGGTCCTGTGATTTTTTTACCACTCAACGATTTTTCGCTCCATCAACAAAACAATAATTTCTATTTATAGTCTTTTGTTCTTTAATCATTATTATATTTTTTTTAACAGATAGAAAATGACACCATATTATTATTCAATTTTTTCACAATACTATCTAAATTTTGTTCCTAATAACACCACTTTATCGTTTAAATAACCATTTTTCATCTTTAAAGAATTCGTGTCCGATTCTCAATGCTTCTGTTTTTTCTCTTTCGGAAAGCTTGCCGGGAACAAGTTTCACTTTCAAAGCATTTTCAAGTCCTTCTATCAAAGCATTACCTATTTCATCAAAAGATGGAATAGTACCTAATTCCAATTCAAGACTTGACACTCGTTCTTTCGCGTGGGATATCATCTTCGATTTTAACTTTTCATCGGGGACGATCAATAATGAAAACATTTTCTCAACGTTAACTTGTCTCAAAATAGTACCATGTTGTAATACGACACCATTACGACGTGTTAAAGCGCTTCCTGAGATCTTCTTACCCGATTTTTTGAGAACAATATCATTTATTGGTTTGAATTCCGATTCAATATTCAGCTTTGCTAAACCGTCTACTATTCCTCCACAAATCAATTCATAAATTTTGATTATATC
>DAOUWQ010000003.1 GCA_030667035.1 Candidatus Heimdallarchaeota archaeon
AAAAGATAACCTAATCTCCTCTTTTCCTTGGAAGCTTTACACCACCAGTCATTCTTCTGGTTGAAGCCTCAGGATATTCTTGATAGCTTTCTCTAACTAATATTGTTCTTTGGATACGTTTCATTTCTTTGTCAAATTCAAGGTGAGTAATGTCGAAGCGAGCATAACTATCTTTTAATTCCAGAAACTTTTCCAAATCTATTGGTACCATAATCTTCTTCTTAAACAAACGACTCACTCTAATTATTGCAAAGGGTTTATTCGTCTTGATTGTTTTTCCCAACATTTGTTCGATTCGAACGACTTTGCCTATATATACAGAATCTTTAGTTACTGCTTTTTTGCCAAGAATGTGATCAAAACTCATAAATTTTCTCTCAAATAGTATTAGTGTCTTCAGAGTTATAAATATTTTAGAAAGAAAAAAACTGTTGTAAGGACAACAGCTTAGAAAGTAGTTATTTCAAGTTCTTCTCAAGAGAAGTTATTACGTGCTTAACACCAATTGTGTGAATATATGGTCCTAATTTTGGGCCACGATCGGTGTTAAGGAGTACCTGATAAAGAAGTTTGAAAAAATCTCGAGGTTTAATTTCGCTTCCTCTTGCAGTTTCAAAGATAGTGCTTTGGATTGAATCTGGATCATCTAAACCTTCAATATTTTTAATCAAAGCTTTTAGTGCTGTTTTTTGCTCTTTATTGAGTTTAATCTTCTTCTCTTTAATAGCTTTGAAGTCATTTACCCAGTTTGTTGCAAAAGTAATTCTTTCTCTTACATCCTCGATTGATGACCCTTCTCGTAAGTAACCGTATTCTTGTAGTCTGGTTTCAAGAAATTCATCTCGAGATACTTTAGGTGCAACTGAGACCAAATTTACTAATAAACTATAGGGG
This sequence comes from Candidatus Heimdallarchaeota archaeon, assembly GCA_030667035.1. GTDB lineage: Archaea > Asgardarchaeota > Heimdallarchaeia > JABLTI01 > JABLTI01 > JABLTI01. The sequence goes on from DAOUWQ010000003.1 coordinate 895, forward strand.
ATTTGAAGAGATGATTTTTCAGGTGGTTTGAGATGACAGCAATATTCAAACAAACCATTGAGTTTTCTTTTTTTGGCCGCATTTCCTTCTTTTATTCTTTTAAAGTAAACATTTTCGAGATAATCCACTTCTTTCATATAAACTGGAATATCTTCTATTGATAAAGTTCTACTGCCGGTCATTCTCTTATAGGTTAATAATGCTAAAGATTGAGTTGATCCATACTGGAACCATGTTTGGGGAGTGAATACATTACCAGTAGATTTGGAGATTTTAGAACCGCCTTTATCCAAGAACATTTCATATCTGGCATGTGTTGGTGGTTCGTAACCAAAAATTTCGCTGCTAATAGTATCATTACAGGTAACAGATTCGAAGATGTCTTTACCAAATGCTTCAAAGTCAATCTGTAAAAGATCCCAACGAGCGGCAAATTCTACTTTCCAAGTTAACTTTCCATCATCTTTAGAAATATCTGCCCAACCATGATGGTCACATCCCTCTAGTTTTTTGCCTCGAATTTCATCTCCTACGCATTTATATTCAACTTTACCATTTTTTGCATCAAAAGAAATTGCTTTTGTTGTGTAGATTTTACCACACTTCTCACAAACTGCATGATATGGTAGAACTTCAATATATTTTTCTTGACCTGTAGTTTCCTTAATGATTTCTCCAGCACGTTTAGCGTTTGACAATACTTTTTTCACTTGTGGAGCCATCTTGCCCGTGCTGTATAGATTGCGTGCTGATTGTGGGTTTACTTCAATACCTGCTACTTTAATTGAATCAATAAGTAAAGATGACATGTGTTGTCCATAACTGTCGTGACAACCCCAGGGATCAGGTATTTGGGATACAGGTTTGCCTAGATGTTCTTCTAGTTCTGGGGGTGTTCCAACTGGTACTTTACGTAAACCATACATGTCGTCTGCAAACGCGATAAATTCTGATTTTCTCCCAAGATCTTCCAATGCTAACTTAAATCCATACGCACGAGAAGCATCTGCAAATGATCCAATATGTGGAAAACCAGAAGCACCTAATCCACTTTCTGTACGGATTAGTTCAGGATGTTTACCTTTGAGGTTATCTTTGCGCTCAATAACATTTAATGCTATTTTATCGATCCAAGTACCTCGTCCAATGACTTCTTCGGAGTCATCTCCAAAATCAAATTCTTCTGCCAAGTATATAACCTTCTTAGTAATAGCTTATTCTATTGGTTTAAGTCAAAATAGCTTGGATATAAATTAATTGCTTCTACTAAAGAAATATTTGATAAAAAAAGAGGTAGAATAGCTCCATTTATTGTAGCTATTCGCTGTTAAACTAATTTAACTTTTTAGTTTAGGATCAAGAGCATCTCGTAATGCATCGCCCATAAGATTGAATCCCAAGATCGTAATGAATATCATCATAGCAGGCCAGGTGGGCATCCACCAATAGGTCATAAGGTTGTCTCTGTGATAGGATAAATCATCACCCCATGTGACTGCGGTGGGATCACCTAAACCGAAGAAAGCTAAGGCTGCAATGGTCATTATTGTGTTTCCAATACCTAAGGTTGTAATAACAATTACCGGTGAGAGGGAGTTTGGAATAATATGTCTGAATATTATTCGCGCGTCTTTTGCTCCTAAAGCTCGTTCAGCTTCAATGAACTCGGTATTTTTCAGTGACAGAATTGTGCTTCGCACAATTAAACTAGTGCCACCCCAACCGATCAGAGCAAAGACGACAATGACGATCATATAGATTCCGCCCGGTACTGCACTTGCACTATCTCTAAAGATAGCTACTACGAAAATGAATAAGATAAATCCAGGCATAGCTGAAATGACTTCATTGATTCTTTGAACAATATCATCGAACCATCCACCATAGTAACCTGAAAATGCTCCAATGATCACTCCAATGGTACTTGTTGTTAATTGTCCTACAAAACCAAGCACTAATGAGAAAGTAGAACCGAAAAAGGTTCTGGATAAGATATCATAGCCTCTTGTGTCTGTGCCGAATGGATATTGTGCACTAGGTGATAGTGTTTGATCTCCAGGGATAATGTATTTAGGATGAGCCATTATACGCAAGAACTTTTCAGTGCCTGGTATCCAAATTTCGATGTAGTAGTTATTTTGATCCCAGAGATCTCCTGTTGGATTGTTCAATCCAAAAAGGGCATCGTATTGCTGGATTACAAAAGCAACAATTGCCATGATGACCAAAAATACTACAAGATAGAATCCAAACATACCCATGGAATCTTTTCGCATACGCCTCATTACAAGAGACCATAGATTTGATCCTTCAACTAGTTTGATCTCTTCGAGGATTCTTGCTTCTCTATCGACGCTAGTTTCGTTTACAGTTGCCAAATTTGATGTCCTCCTAATATCTGATCCTTGGATCAACTAAAGCATAGCTGAGATCCACAAGCAATCTAAATATCAAAAACATTGCACCAAAGATGAAGTTTGTTGCCATCATCATTGGATGATCTCGTTGAAGTGCACTTGTCAGGAAGACACTTCCTAATCCTGGCCAGCCAAATACACCTTCTGTCATGACTGCTCCACCGAGTAGGCCTGGTAATGCCATTCCTACAACTGTTACGATAGGCAATAATGCATTTCTAAATGCATGCTTATAGACAACTGATCTTTCAGACAGTCCTTTTGCTCGAGCAGTTGTTATATAATCTTGCCTCAAGATATCTAATAACTGTGATCGCGTAAGTCTTGCTAAGAACACCAATCCAGTAAGGACAAGCGTCATTGTTGGTAAAATCAAGAACACATAAAACTTAGGATTAAGTATAAACGGTTCTCTGAAAGCATCTCCTTGTGTAGCTCCCGTAAAATTAAACATATAGAATGAACCAAGCATGATTAATTTCGCTAACCAAAACGTCGGCATCGAGTAACCTACTAATGATGCCAATGTTACACCTTTATCCCAAATAGAATATTGTCGCGTTGCTTGAACAACACCTATAACAGTTGCTAGAACTGTACTTATAACAAACGCCGGTGCCGTTAGGAAAAGTGTATACCACATTCTAGAAACGATAATATCTGTAATTGGTTTTCCAATTTTTCCATCTTGGGTCCAATGCCAAGATCTTCCAAAGTCACCTTGCAGAATACCGCTAAACGCATATACTTGCTCTCCTGTCAAAGCATCAGTTTGGTATTCTATAGGTCTTCTCATCAACCCTATCCAACGGAGATATCTTACTGCTACGTTAACTCTATCTCCATCTTCATCAAGTAAACCAATTTCGAATCCAATTTGCTCATACAAATCTTCGTATTCACTTTGTTCTCCTTTGAATAATCCCATACGAATCATTATAGGATCTCCAGGGGATAAAGCAATTAATAGGAAACTGAATATTGAAATACCTAATAAGGTTGGAATTATATATAGAAATCGCCTTATGGCATAGCTTCTCATAGACATATTTTCAACATCACGTTTTTCTTTGTTCTTTCGAAAGAATTTTGCACTAATTTCAAAAATTCTATCCGATATATCTCTTTGCTCATATATAGGTATTGCGATAGATAATCAAATTATTTTGGAATATGAAAAATTAGCACAAATCTGTTAAAATAATTTGAAATATCTCTAAAATAACCTAGATTATGTCTTTTCTATAAAAGTTGTAGATATTCTCAGCAATTTTTCTATTGATTCCATTTACTCTAATTAATTCACTAATATTTGCTTTCTTTATACTCTCAATAGTTTCAAAATACTCGAGTAGATTCTTAATTCTTTTTACTCCTAGATTCGGTATTTTTTCTAATGAAGATTCTAGCATTTTCTTAGATCTCTTTTGTTTATGAAAAGTGATTGCAAAACGGTGAGATTCATCTCTTATTCGTTGTAGTAGTTTTAATGCTTCTGATCTTTCATTTAAAATTATAGGGTCACGTTTCCCTGGTTTATGTAACTCTTCGAATTCTTTAGCAATTCCGATTAATTGTATTTCTATATCAGCTTTATCCAATTCCTCTTGGGCAGAATTAACTTGTCCAATTCCTCCGTCAATCAGAATTAAATCAGGAAATGGATCCTTTTTAGATAGTGAACCTGTGAATCTTCTATGTATCACTTCCTTCATTGCTGAAAAATCATCTTGTTTATCTAGTGATTTAATTATAAATTTACGATAGCTTTCTTTTTTTGGCAATCCTTGCTCAAATACAACACATGATGCCACAGTATTTGTTCCCTGAATAGTAGAAATATCATATCCCTCAATTCTATTGGGAATATTCTCTAGAGATAATACATTTTTTAATTCTTTCAAACTCCTCGTAATTTTTTGAGATTTCAACTCATGTATCTTTACGGCTGAATGTAATTTTTCCGATGCATTATCACTAGCAAGTTTCAATAGACCTCTTTGTTCTTTATTATTAGGTCTAATTATTATCGATTTGAAAGACTCCTTTTTTTGTTTACTATGCAACCAACTATTAATTGCTCTTTCATCAAGTAATTCCATAGAAGTAATAATTTCGTTAGGAATATAATCAGTATGAGAATAATATTGTTTCACAAAAGCTGTTACAATTTCTTCAGATAATATCTCAAGAGGCAATTTAAAAATAAAGTTTTTTTGTTCAGTTATCCTTCCTCCACGCATTGAAAGCAATTGAATACAAGTATCTAATTTTTCATTAATGCTCTCAATAATATCATATTCCGCATTTGTATCATTTGAAACAATCACCTGTCTTTGTATAATCTTCTCTAAGGACTTTATTCTATCTCGCATAATTGCTGCTTTCTCAAAATCTAATTTCTTTGAAAATTTATCCATCTCGAGTTTTAGTTCATTTAGTAGCTCTCGAACTTTCCCTTCGAAAAGTGAAACAAATCGTTTTACATTTTTTCCATATTCTACAACATCTATTTTATTAACACACGGAGCCGTACACTTTTTTAGCTGGTAATATAGACATGGTCTGTCAAATTTTTCTTTTGCGATCTCTTTTTTGCAGCTAGCTATTGGAAAAATAGTTAATGCATGTTTTAATGTTATTTTCAGTGCTTTGATATCTGTAAATGGACCAAAATAAATACCATGCTTTTTATCTCTTCTTCTAACGATTTCTACTCTTGGAAATTCCTCGTCAGTAGTAATTAATAAAAAAGGATATGTTTTGTCATCCATTAACCTTACATTATATCGAGGTCTGTGTAATTTAATAAGGCTGCTTTCTAAAATTAGCGCTTCAGTCTCAGTCTGTGTTGTGATGGTTTCAATATTAGTTGTATGTTTCTGTATTGCTTCAACTTTGGAATCTTTACTTTTAACAGTAAAATAGCTTCTTACTCTTTTCTTTAGAGATTTAGCTTTACCGACATAGAGAATTTTATTATTTTCATCTTTAAACAAGTATACTCCTGGTTTTTCAGGAATTACTTTAATCTTATATTTTAATTCGTTCTCTATCTGATTCAAATAATTCTCAACCGATTTCAATTATTAATAAAAACACTTACAGATGAATTCTGGTAATTTATTTCAATTGTTATTAATCCTAAGTATCAATAAAACATCTTCACTTTTAATGTATTTTATATTGAGATTCCCGAAAATATTATCACTTGGTGTTTTTATATTACCATTTTCACAATATTTCGGTCGATTAAGCTCAATCTAATAAAGCTTGGTAATTTTGCAAAGGTAAAGATTAACCGAGTAAAAATTTGAAGAGGGTACAGATTCTCTATGTCTCAGCAATTATTTGAAATCTTCGAGCCTATAAGTAGCAGCTCAAATTTGCGGAATATTTTTGAAGAGATGAAAGAAAATCTATTATCTCGAGTGAAGACAATTAACACAAGAATCGCTGCTGATCTTGGACTTCTCTATATATTTCAGCAACTGGAAAACGATTCAGATAAAGAAGAATTATTAAAATTTTGGCGTCTAAATTCTCCCCATCAAGTTATACAACTCCCTATGGGAGAATTTCATTATAGACCATATATAGATTTTATTTCATTAGATAAAATAATGAATGGATTATATATTGACAATGTTTTAGAACAACTCTTAAAATTCGATAGTCTCTCTTTTTATGAATCATGTGCAATCCTTTCTGACTTAGAACGCTATTATATTGTTCCTCTCTCAGAAATGGATGTGAAGATAATCGAAGCTGTTAAGGATCTACTCAAAGAAACCACGTTTTTCAATAATGACATTTTATCAAAAAAACTTAATGTCAGGTCTAACTACATCAGTAGACGTATGGGTTATTTAAGAAATAATGCCTACTTTAGAGTTACAGGAACTGTCAATTTTCCTAAAATAGGTCTACGACAATATCTTATTCTAATTGAATCTTCATTGAAATGTCGTGATAAAATTCCTCAATATTTTGCATCGCCATTCACTAGAACAATAAGACGCTGCCCAAATCAGCGTTTTGATTATATTGTTTCACTGACTCTTCCTAAACATCTCGAAAAATCATTATTTGAGTACTTGGCAAAACTTAGTGATAATAAAATTGTGAGATGCTTCTATTGTGATGAGGTGTCATCAATTTCAAATAATTTAGATTTCTCGTATTATTCATATTCAAAACGGCCTACTGTAATGTCCGCAACAAAACCGGGATTTTATATTGATTGGTTTAAAGAGCGAATTTTAACTATGGAAACAGATCAGAGTGAAAATTCATTTCATAGGTTTAAATTTGATGGAAACAAAACTAGCTTGTCACTTACAGATTTAAAAGTTCTAACCTTATTTAGGCGCGATTTAGATAGTTCAGTTCGTACAATAGCAAAACGAATTTCCTTAACTTGGGATGAAGCAAATGAGCATATGAATCGCGTTAAGGATCTTTTCTTTCCAATGATACTTCTCTATTATACAGGTTTAAATCAAAGCGCTTTATTGTTTTTTGAGGACATAACCCCTGAGCAATTAAATTCTCTTGAAAAAATTCTAGCTCGAATGCCTCAAGTTTTTACATATTCTTTTCGGAACGGGGGCGCAATTGTAACTGTAGATTTAATGAATGGAGCTCATCGTTTAAATGACTTAATCTGTGAAACTATGCCTGAACTAAAAAGTACTCAATTCTCTCTTGCATCAAAAACAAGTGGGATTTTTCGTTCTATTCCTTATAAATTCTATAATGAATCAAATGACAGTTGGTTTTTCCCTGAAGATTTCTTCTTAAGTAGAGATATTGAATAAACTATATGTCAAGCTTCTTAAAATAAAGGACAGTTTATTTAACAAAGGAAAATACATTATCCAATTAAATAAACTCTATCCTGAGGATTAACAATTGACTTCCCGAGTTAGAATAGCTTGTAGAGGAATAGTTCAAGGTATTGGTTTCAGACCCTTTGTTTATAGAATTGCTTTAGATCATAAACTTGTGGGATTTGTACGAAATCAAGGCGATGCTGGAGTAATAATTGTTGCAGAAGGATCAAAAGTAGACCTAGAATCATTTGTAAATGATTTACATGAAAAAAAACCTCACTTGGCGAAATACGAAGATTTTCAAGTTGAATGGGAAAAAAGTAATAATAAATTCTCAGATTTTGGTATACTAAAAAGCTCTGAAGCCAAAGCTGGAGGTATTTCCTATCTTCCTCCTGACATATCAATTTGTTCTGATTGTTTGAAGGATATGAAAAATCCCAATGATACTAGATACAATTATCCCTTTACATCTTGTGTTATTTGTGGTCCCATATACACTACAATTACTAAGTTACCTTATGATCGTCCCCATACCACAATGGATGTTTTTCCTTTATGTGATTCATGTAGAATTGAGTATGAAAATCCTTTAGATAGACGTCATCATGCACAAACAACCTGCTGTTCTATTTGTGGTCCCTCCTTATCACTTTTTGATAGAAAAGGCTCTCTAGTTGAATGCTCGAATATATTAAAAGAAACAGCAAAGCAAATTCAAAAGGGAAAAATAATTGCAATTAAAGGAATTGGAGGTACTCATTTAGCTTGTTCTGCTACTGATACACAAGTTATACTTAGGCTTCGAACTAAAAAGGGAAAGAGAAAGTATAAACCATTTGCCCTAATTTCAAATTCTATTACTGATATCAAAAAATTTGCTGAAATAGAAAATATCGAAGAACAAATACTTACAAGCTATCGAAAACCAATAGTTTTACTAAAAAAGAGGAACCCTTTCATTTTATCTAAGTGGGTATCACCTGATTTATTCAACGTTGGTGTAATGCTTCCTTATTCAGGCATACATTCATTAATTCTAGATGAAATCTCTGATCCAGCAATTATATTGACTAGTGCAAATCCAACAGATATTCCAATGTATGTTGAAAACGAAAAGATTCTATCAAAAGCAGCTGATTTAGCAGATTTCTTCTTATTACATAATAGAGAAATACATCAACGTGCTGATGATAGTGTTATAAGATTAACAAATAGTAATCCCGTTTTAATTAGACGTTCTAGAGGGTGGGTTCCCGAACCCATTAACTTGCCATTTGATTTGAAGGATGAGAAATCATTAGGTGTAGGACCTCTTCTAACATCTACAGGTGCAATTGCATATAAGGATCGATGTTTCTTAACACAACATATAGGTAATGTTGATACTCTCGAGACATTAGATTTCCTGAAATCTTCCTTAGAGCATCTGTCAAAGCTTTTAGGAATTAGTAAATATACTTCTATAGGGTGTGATCTACATCAAAATTTTTTATCAACTGCATTAGCTAAAGAATATGCCTCTGAATTTGAAAGTAATTTGCTTAAAATTCAACATCACCATGCTCATGCTGTAGCGTTAATGATAGATAATAAATTGTCATTAACAGATGAAATAGTGGCAATTGTAGCTGATGGAGTTGGATATGGGGACGATGAAAAAATATGGGGAGGTGAAATTTTACATTCTAGCTATACGGCTTATGAGAGAATTTACCATCTCGAAGAACAAATAATGGTTGGGGGGGATCGCGCAACATATTACCCAATTAGAATGTTTGCTGGTATTTTATCAAAGGCTATGAATCTTGAAAACTTGAAGAAAATTCTTGAAAATAAATATCTTGATAGTTTTCCAGGTCGTTATAATGAAATACAAGTATTACTTGTACAACTTGAAAAGAAATTAAACCTATTTGAAACAACTAGTACTGGACGAATATTGGCTTCTTTGAGTTCGTTACTTGGATTTTGTTCAGAAAGAACATATGAAGGAGAACCCGCAATAAAACTAGAATCTTTTGCTAGATTAGGATCCAGAGGTAAAATTAGGTTCAAAATTCCTTCACCTAGTGAAGATACAATTTTTACAACCCCTTTAATTGTTCAATCATATGAATTCTTTAGCCAAGGAAAAAGTCCTTTTGATATTGCTTTGGCCGCTCATTATGAATTAGCAAACCAATTTGCTAACGCATCCATTAGTTATGCAAAAGAAAACAATATTAGAAAAATAGGAATTACTGGTGGTGTAGCATATAATCAATTTATCACTTCCTATATTTCTAAAAAAGTAAGACAAGCCAATTTAGAATTTATTGAGCACAAAAATTTACCCTGTGGTGATGGGGCAATTAGTTGCGGTCAAGCAATAGTATCTGCATTACAAAATAGAGAATAATACAAGAAATACTTGTATTACTTATATTTCATATATTATTTTGGTTTTGATAACGCCGTTTGTTTTTTTAGATTTTGCGTATTCTCAAAAATCATTTTTGTGTAGAGTTTTATCCACTTTTCTTTTTCCTCAGGAGTTTGGTTATCTTGATTATTTATATTTATTAGATCAACAAAATTCTGTGATAACGCATTAAAATCTGATAATCTTGGGGAATCTATTATGTTTAACACTCCTTATATCATAATTGTAAACATCGCTCGTATCAAGTTTAATCTAGCTTGTTCTAATGTTCTATAAAACGATCTTTTAGTTACTCCTCTGACCTTACCTCGTTCTAAATATCCAAGATTGGGGTTAATTTCGTCTGTTATAATATCAATAACCAATGTCTCTAGTTGAATTTTAGTTAAATTAGTCCATTCTTTAGATCCTTTTCTGCTTTCTTCTTCTTTCGAATAAAAAAGATTAATAATTGGATTTGACATTGTTTCTCGTAATCGCTCTCTAATTAATTTAATTTCTTTGCTTGACATAATATCACCTGGTATACAATATTATACGACTAAAACTGCTATATATACTTTGTTTGAGAAACACTTAATATATTTACAAAATGTCCATTTTTTACTGATTTTTTTAATAAATGTCGAAAATAGTCATCATTATCCAACACTGCGTTTCTATCTCTTTTTATGTTTTTTCGCTGGGAATTGAGCAAAATCTGCGATAGTTTGTAATATAAGTAATACTTGTAATACCAATCATTAATTTATCCATTTGATTTATTATTAATTTTTTAAAAATTGGTTAATTTGTTGATATTCTAAACTACTCTCAGTATCTAAATCTGTTCTAACAGGAGAAGAATGAATATTTAGTTATGATTCAATCAATTTTCTTGAAAAAAGTATATTCATATGAGGAGAGAGATGAATTTAACTCCATAGATCTAATCAAAAATAAAATTAACTACTATAGGTGATTTAAGGGATTGATTTATTGTGTATTAGTCTTTTCACAATAAAATTTTCTAACATATTACAGGTTTTTTTAACAAAGTATGTTTTATTTTGCTATTTAGAGCCTTCAATTATGTATATGATATACTTGTACTATTTGTAATACAAGTAATATATGTAATAAAGATTTTTAGAACTGCTTAGATTAAGTAACATATGTTGGTTAATTTTCTATAAATTTAAAATAAATAATAACTTGACAATTGATCTCTGATATATTCTATAAATGCTATCTAACGCTCATTTGATTAATTGTTATTGTTTTATACTGTGTAAATGGTTTAGATCATTATATATTGTATTATATACATTACTTGTATTACTAGCAATATAACTATTTTAAGTAATATTTATGTTACAATACTATTGTAGCAAAATGTCCTGTTTTCTAAAAGGAGATTTTATTCATTACTTTCCGGTGAAATAAGGGATCAATATCTACATTTCTAAATATTGCAAGTAATACTTACAATACAAAATTTTCATTATAAGTACCTATATAATAATATATAGAAAATTATAACTAAAAAATTAATTTAAATTAAAAGAAATTTGCTCAAGTGTTGCTTATTCTATTTCTTTATTCTTGTTTTATGTATTGCTTGTATTACAAATAATACAACTATTGGAAATATTATTTCTAATACAAGTAACGCTTATATTAGAAGGAATATCTTTTAGCAATATCTGGAAATTCGGTTTTAATAGTTCTAATTAATGCATCTTCAATGAATTTAGATCTGTTTAAATATTTTTCATCAGTTAGAACGTTTAAGGCATCTACTAGCTCTAAACTAACTGTTGCTGAAATTACTGGTCTACTACGAATCCCTGGAGTTTTTTCTTTAGCAATATTTTTAGGTTTCTTTATAGTTTCTTTTGGTGCTATAGGTTTTTCTTTTGCATCTGCTTTTTTTGATGGCTCTCTTGTTGGTGTTCGTTTTTCTTCTTCAGATGTAGTTTTTCTTGTTTCTTCTTTTCTATATTTTTGCAATAAGCTCATTTCTTCCACCTTTAATAAATTTCTAATTTATTACTTGTATTACTTGAAATATAAATATTGCTTGAAATATTATACTTCTGTTAAGAATTGTTTATAGTGATTAGAAATCATTCGTGCCATTTCGATATTGATTTCACCTTTGCTTTCATTCCTAGCAAGTGCATCTGAAGCTAAACTAATTGCTGCTCTACATAGTAATCTTAAATCTCTTGGTATGCCTTGTGAACTCTCATGTAATATTTTTACTGCTTCGTTATCGAAAGGTTCTATCGAAAAATCATCTGAGTTGAACTTCGAAATTTCTTTCTTTGCATAAGATATTCGGCGTCCAATGAATTCCATGGAATGCTTTAATTCGAATTTAGGAACATCTATAGGTTCACATCTATCTGCAATTTGAGGAAGTACTGCAGCTAATGCTTGAAAATATTCGGTTGTCCCAGTCATTAAAATTGTAGCAATTGGTTCCTCTGTTGCTTCTGCATTAAGATCTGCTAGGTATTGTAGTTTACTGAAAATTTCATGTTGGTTTTCACTTATATCTTCTGCAAGAAGTACAGATCTTATTTGTTCTTCTGAATATTTCTTTTTTATGTCTTTACCGACCGCATCCATAATTTCATCAGAGTCATCTGTTTTATTGAATTTCACATTAAATCCAATTGCGCATAATCTAGCAAATTGTCTAGCATGTAATCCTGACCTATCGATATATGCTGTTCTAAAAGAATTTCCACTTAAATCATGTAATTCTCTAATGTCTCTCCTAATTAGAATTAAATGGGTTGATTTCCCAACTCCAACAGGTCCTCTTAAGAAAATAGCAGGTCTTTCATTTGCAACAATAATATCAACTAGAGATTCAAGAAATTCTGGCATTTCTACTAATAAGTCGGGATTTGGTAAAGTAAAGCCAAGGAATGGATTTCTTTTATATCCCATCTTTATTATCCAAGCCTTTAAAATTTCTTTTCTTGCTTCAAAATGTTTCACAAATGGAGATGATTTACTGTTCATGTTAGCCATTATTCCGCCCTCTGTAATACAAGTATTTCGTATTATACACTTGACTATTACTCATATGTTTACTAATTTGCTAAAAAAGTGTCGGTTATTTAGACATATTTTATAATCACACACTATTAGAATCTAATATTTTTATGTTAGAATCTAATATTTTAAAAGGTAAAAGATATTAATTGTTCTAATAACATAACTTTAAGTACAAAAGAGTTGATTCAATGTCTAATGAAGATGATATTTTTCTCACAACTTTTAATAAAATGATCGAACAGTTAAACGAATTGAATTCTAATATTGTTGCTATTAAAAAATCTGTAGAGGTAATCGTACCATCAATAGATGGTCTTGGTGCAGGTTTAACAAATATTAATTCACAATTAATAGATTTAACGAAGAAATTTGACGCTTTGTCTACTAATCTATCAAAATCTCAACCTACCAAAGTATCCACTCCTAAAGCAAAAGAGAAACCTTCTAAAAAAGAACAAGTTACAAAGAAAGAACAACCTCCTGCCAAAGCACCTCAGCAAGCATCGGAACCTTCAATTCAACCTTCACATACAGGAAGCCCAAAACACCCAATCTTCATAGATCTTCATCAAAAAATGAATGAAGCTACTGATTTTAAACAAGTAGGTGAAACTCTCATTGAAGCACTGGAGCAAATTGAAACCAACTTCTCATTTAGTAGAGTTTTCTATGAAATTAGACGTATGGGAAACAGCTATATTAGAAAGGGTGAGAAAGATTTTCCCCCAAAAGAAAAAATCGAATTATCTGAAAAAGTACTTGATTGGGAAGCTAGATTGTCAGAATAATTGCATATCCCATTCTCATTTTTTTTACACAATCATAGAAACTCATTTATTCTAAAAATTTAATTCTAGAAAATATAAGGTAACAAATCATAGTTCAAAACTTGCCCTGATGGTGTAGTTCGGTCAATCATTACAGCCTCTCGAGTTGTAGACTCGGGTTCAAATCCCGGTCGGGGCGCCAAAATCTTTTCTTCAATATATGTGGTGTTTTTAATATCAAAATTATATTTAATTTTGAGGAATTTTTTATGAATAAAGATTTACTTGGACTAAGAAAAATTGCAAAAAACAAAAAAGCTTCTCCATTAATTGAAGAAGGAATTCTTATAGGATTAGCATTATTTGCTTTTGTACTTTTAGTTTCAATTGTAACTGATATCTTAGGTTTTACACAAGATATTTTCCAAGATGTATCTGAAAAGCTACAAGGACTAAACCCGTGAAATTGCTTTCCTATTCAATGAATAGGGAAAATCATCCTTTATTTTTCTAAGATCAATTTGATTTATAGTAAAAAATCCATATAATTCAAATGAATTATTTCTTATTGACAAGTATGTGTTAAATAACTGCTTTTGATAAATAACCTCTCAAATAAAACTAATATTTAATTAAAATTACATAATAAAATTATTAACTATCTAAAAATAACTTTAACTTGTTGGGAATGATGGAAAGGCATTTGGGTGAGCATTCTAAATGCTATGACCTGCTTTTTATTACTGACCCAACAATTATTTTGAATAC